>DATKIS010000075.1:0-2670 GCA_035543975.1 Pyrinomonadaceae bacterium | reverse complement strand
AGACCTTCCGCTACATGGCGGCCGCGTCCCGCAGTGGCTGGCGGAACGAATGACTAGACTGGGCACGGCCATCACCGAAGCGATCGTTCACGACTATGGCCCGTCAGCCTTCCTCTCAAAACTCAGTGACCCGTTTTGGTTTCAGGCGTTTGGGGCGGTGATGGGGATGGACTGGCACTCCTCGGGGATCACCACTTCGGTCATGGGTGCCCTCAAGCGTGGTCTGGCCACGCGGGCGGATGAACTCGGGATCTACATCTGCGGGGGCCGTGGCCGACACTCGCGCAACACTCCCAACGAGTTGCGTCTAGTCGCCGGACGCCGCGGGTTTGACGGGGATAATCTGGTTCGCACCAGCCGGCTAACTGCCCGCATCGACAACAATGCCATCGCTGACGGCTTTCAGATCTACCTCCACAGCTTCATCGTGACTGCGCAGGGCGAGTGGGCCGTAGTGCAACAGGGCTTGAATGATCGCAGCGGCATGGCGCGCCGCTATCACTGGCACTCGGCGTCGGTCCGTGATTTCGTGGCCGATCCGCACACTGGGATAGTCGGGGAGAACCAGGGCCCGATCATGAATCTGGTAGACGCTCAGGCAGTTCCTGCGCAAACTGCGTTGTTGAATATTGCACGCGAACATCCAGACCGGACGCTGGCGGCTGCCCGCCATCTGGTTATGCCGGCGCACCATGAGGTGCGGGCGACTAACGTGGACTTAAAACGTCTCGGCGCGGTGCTCGCAGTGGCCTACGAAAGAGATCTGCACAACTTTGCCGAACTGCTCTTGCTGGAGAAGCTCGGACCACGCACGCTGCAATCGCTCGCTCTCGTAGCTGAAGTAGTCCACGGGGCGCCCAGCCGGTTCAACGATCCTGCACGATTCTCATTCGCGCACGGCGGTAAGGATCGGCATCCGTTTCCCGTGCCCTTGAAGACTTACGATGAGTCGCTCAACTTTCTCCGCATCGCACTCGACCGGGCCAGGGAAGGCGTCCGACCGGGAAGCGGGAATAGCGGGGTGAGTAGCAGCGAAAAGTTGGACGGTTTCCGCCGCCTCGACCGCTTTGTCCGTGCGGTTGAAAACAGCACGCAATCTGAAGTCGACTTCGACAAACTCATTGCACATGAAAATGCGATTTCGCCTTCGCTCGACGGCCGTTCGGTGTTTGATGACCGCCCAAGCCGGAAGCGTCCAACCCGGCGCTATGAGGACGCCGGCAGCCAGCGTTCGCTGTTTTGATTTATTCGCTTTGTAAGGAGTGGGATAAGCCCGCCTTTCCGCCTGGAGACAGCCCCTGCTATGGCAATCATCTTTCACATCACTTCACGTGCACTATGGGAACGCGCGGCGCCGGAAGGCAGCTATCGTCCCGAAGCGTTTCCCACCGACGGGTTTATTCACTGCTCAACCCGCGAGCAGGTTATTCAAGTCGCTAATGCTCGTTTTCGTGGCCAGGCTGGACTGGTGTTACTGGCGATTGAGACGGAAAGAGTCGGGCCCGAGATCATTTACGAAAACCTGGAGGGCGGCCAGCAGCTTTTCCCGCATATCTATGGCGGGCTGAATGTGGATGCAGTGAGTGACGTGATTGAGTTTGCGCCGGGAGCGGATGGGTATTTCACGCTGCCGGACGGCGGCTGAGGCGCTTGTAGAACGGAGAAGGGCTTGTTAGAAGCTTGAGCGTAGCGGGCTGAGGCGAGTCCGGCGTCGAGCCGCCGCGGAATAAAGCGCCGTCAAGCCGGCGCACTCCAAAGAGGGGAAAATTATGTGCAGAAATATCAAGACACTTTTCAATTTCGAGCCACCCGCCACTGACGAAGAGATTCAGGCGTCGTCGTTGCAGTTTGTCAGGAAGCTAAGTGGCTTCACCAAACCGTCTAAAGCCAACGAGGCTGCCTTTGAAAAAGCGGTCTCCGATGTTACCGAGGCGGCCCGCACGCTACTGGCATCGCTGGTGACGAACAGCGAGCCGCGCGATCGTGAGGTCGAGGCCGCTCGGGCGCGGGCCAGGACTGTGGCGCGATTTGGCTGAGAAGATAACGGATGGCGGGCATCCTGCCTACTGATTTGCTACACGCTGTTTACCTGGCGAAGAACTTTCGGCTTTGTTTCAAAAGTGAGTGACAGTGCCTTTCGCCGCGTAGCGGTGGCTGAGTTTAGCCCGGCCTTTCAAGGCCGGGAAATAATTGCAGAACTGCCCAGCGTCGCGTCAGCGACGCATGAATCTTTTGTCAGTCATCGCTAACGCGAAGAAAAGCCGAGGGCCGTCCCTTTCCCGGCCTTGAAAGGCTGGGCTAAATTCACCCGCCGCTCAGCGGTGTAACCGGCCCGGCTCGGTTACTTTTGAGGCAAAGCAAAGGCTTTCTACTAACCCCCATGCAGGCAGGGATGCCTGTGCTCTTGCGCCATGATCCAGCGTCGAAAGTTTCATCGCCTCGTCTTCCTTGCCGCCGGCATTTACAACATCAGCTGGGGGCTGTATTCAGTCGCCGACCCTCAGTGGCTATTTCGCTTTGCCGGACTGCCACTGCAAAACTACCCGCAAATTTTTGCCTGCTTGGGAATGGTGGTGGGACTCTACGGCATCATCTATCTGGAAGTGGCGCGCGTTCCGGAGCGCGGTTGGCTATTGGCTGCGGTGGGTCTTACCGGCAAAATTCTCGGTC
>DATKIS010000074.1:0-2638 GCA_035543975.1 Pyrinomonadaceae bacterium | reverse complement strand
TAGAGAAGAAGCTCGATGCAGTTTACGCATACGAGGATGGAGGGCGACTAACGTTTGAAGCTGCGAAACGACGAGGCATCGCTAGACTGTATGAGCTGCCATCAGGCTATTACGGGGGCGTGGCTAATGAGATGGAACTTGCTGTAAGAACTACGCCGTACATCGACAATCGGATTAAGCACGAGCCTACCTGGAAACAGATCCGCAAGGATTCGGAGCTGGAGCTGGCCGATTTGGTAATTGTGCCATGCGAATGGGCGAGTGCGAGCTTGAGGTTTGGCAAGTCCCCTCACAAGAAAGTAATCAAGGTTCCATACGGAACCCCAGCCGATGAAGTGTCGATGCGTGAAAAGAAGCCCGATGGTCCTTTCACAGTTTTGTTTGCGGGCCAGATTGGAGTTCGGAAGGGCGTGCCGCTGCTTCTCGAGGCGTGGCAGCGTCTGGGATTGAAGAATGCTCGCTTGCTGATGGCCGGTTCCCTCGGATTAAGCGAGACGTATTTGAAAGGCCATAACGGATTCCAGTATCTCGGAGCCTTGCCGCGTGTTCGCTTGTTAGAAGTGATGAAAGAGGTGGATCTGTTTGTTTTTCCATCGCTGGCCGAAGGCTTCGGGCTCGTTATCGGCGAAGCTATGGCCGTCGGTGTGCCAGTGTTAACGACAATGAACACCGGCGGGCCGGAGTTGATTACCGATGGCGATGAAGGCTGGTGCGTTCCCGCCCACGACGTTGAGTCATTGGTCGAACGAATCGAATGGGCCTATCAGAATCGCGATGCACTCTACGAGATGGGAAGGCGGGCGAGGCGACGAGCTGAGCAGTGGACGTGGGCTGATTACCGCAAAGAGCTGACCGATCAACTGTCCCAACATCTAGGGATTTAGCTGGTAGCCAAGCAATGCGGTTTTGCTTCGCGTGAATTGTATAGAGATGCAGGTTTTGATGCTTCGGAACGTCAACGAGGAGCGTAACCTCAGCATGAAGCTTTATGCTGACCACCTCACCGACGGACTTGCAAATCTCTGCCGGGTCGAAAACGTTTACCCATGGAATCCGCGTTACATCAATCGTTCCGGGTCGGGGGTGATAGATAAGGGAATGAACTATGCCGCGCGATTCGGTGTTCATCCCCTGAGCCTGCTGAATCGGAGAGCTGATGTTTTTCACATCGTCGACCATGGAAACGCACACCTCCTCTCCTGCCTGCCTTCACGTCGCACGATAGTCACCTGCCACGACCTCATGCTGCTGAAACTCGCTAAGGGCGAATTTGGTCAACTGGTTCCTGAGTCAAAATGGGCGGCGAAAGTCTTGAGACTTTCACTTTACTTCCTAAAACGCGCGGCCCTGGTGCTGGCAAACTCGGAGGCCACGGCGGATGACCTCATTAAATACGGCGGGCTTTCGCCGCAACAGATTCGGGTGGTGTTGCTTGGCATTGACCCGCAATTCCGCCCACCGCCGACTGCAACTACTCGGGCGGAAGCCCGCGCACGGTGGAATGTTGATGGTCAAACCACGCTGTTGCATGTGGGAAATAACTGGTTCTATAAGAATCTCGAAGGATTGATAAGAGCCCTGGCTATACTTCGAGCAGAAGGCAGCGCTAGCAACCCCGTGCTGCTTAAAGTAGGGAAGAAGCTAACCTCAGCCCAGCGTGAACTCGCCTCATCCCTCGGAGTTACAGGATGTATTCGTGAACTCGGCTTGCTGGATAGCGAAGCTTTGCAAAGCGTCTACTGGGCAGCGGACGCTTTGGTGTTTCCTTCACTATGGGAGGGATTTGGTTGGCCGCCGCTCGAGGCGATGGCTACCGGCACCCCAGTCGTTTGTTCTGATCGCGGCTCGCTGCGCGAGGTGGTCGGTGACGCAGCTGTAATCATCAACCCGGAGTCTCCGGAGTCGATTGCAGAAGGGGTGGCCAGCTTACTTCAGAACGCAGAGCGGAGGGAGACTCTTAGAATGAAGGGACTGGAGCGGGTAAAGCTGTTTTCGTGGGAAAGGGCCGCCGAGCAAACTTTCCAGGTTTACCAGGAGGTTATGAGTTCATCGGGGAGAAGCTTGAAAGTAATTTGAGAATTCTTCACGTCATTCCAGACCTTGCGCCTCAGACGGGGGGGCCGGTTACCGCGGTCATGGGGTTGGCCCAAGCGCAGGCGGCGATGGGTCATCAGGTCTGCATAGCATCGAGTGATTACGGATTGGATGCCCCGCCAAGGATCAGTAGTGTGGAGTTCGAACTCTTCCCCTGCCGTTACGATGCCTGGCGCTGGGCGCCGGAGTTAGGCCGGTATTTGCAGAACTTCGTAAAGACTTTTGACGTGGTGATGGTTGAGAGTCTCTGGCAGTATCCCACTTTCACTGCCGGCAGAGCCTGCCGAGCCGCTGGGATGCCCTATGTAGTTAGCCCGAATGGAATGCTTGATGAATGGTCCCTCTCACAAAAGGCGTGGAAGAAGAAGCCATACATGTCGCTAATCGAGGGCTTTACACTCAGGGGTGCGGCGGCAATTCACCTGACCAGCGACGGTGAACTGAACCACTCACATCTAAAGAAGTGGCCGGTTCCTAAACTCGTCGTACCTCTCGGTTTTGATAAGTCTAAATACGCGAGACTTCCCAGCCATGATGCCTTCTT
>DATKIS010000073.1:0-8066 GCA_035543975.1 Pyrinomonadaceae bacterium | reverse complement strand
GCAGCAGGCGTCGGGAGGTATGGTGGCTTTCGCGAAATACTTTGAACAGATTGCGAACCTGGGAAAGACCAAGTAGCTGTCAGAACCACCTGCGTTAGCGGGTGGCCCTCTGGTTAGCTTGTGGTTTCAGCACTCCACCCGCTGACGGTTCCGAAAAGAAGCCACCCGCTCACGCAGGTGGTTCTGACTAAATCACACACGCCAGCCGTTCTTCATTCAGCGCCATAAACCCAAGCCGCTCATAAAACTTTCGCGCTTCGGGATTCTCGAGATGCACCGCCACGTCTATGCGCGTCACAGCTTCTTTGCGCAGCTGGTCCTTGAGTTGTTCCAGCAGCGCTGTACCTATGCGGCGGCCGCGACGGTCGGCTTTAACTGAAACATCGTCCAGCTTAGCCACCACCGCTCCCATCGAAGTAGAGATCGCGTAGCACACTACGCAAATGCCCCCTACACCATCCTCGTCAAAAGCCATCCACACAAATCCAAGTTCCGGTTGCTCAAGGAAGAGATCGAGCGCGTCGTTGAGTCCCTGAAATCCGCGGTCCCCATACGCCTTGCTGCTATCGAGGTAATGCTCGTCTTCATTGAGAAACGCGCTCAGCATTTCAAACGCGTCTTTGACGTCGGCGGCCGTCATCTTGCGACAGGTAATCAAGAGTAGCTCCCTTCCAGTGAGATAACGCAAAACCGGTGCTCTACGTTTCTGTTTTTATCATGCCACACAACCTCGGTGGTGCTATACTGCGCCTTCCGCATCCACAGCAAGATTACCAGTAAAAAAGCAGTCCCATCTCCGAAATTCGAGGTTCAAATACCATGAAGAATGTCTTCCTGTCAGCTTTAGTGTTGATTCTCGCGGGTTCGTCCCTGGCCTTCGGTCGCGAAGCGAGATTGGTTCGTTATCCCCACTATCATAACGGCCGGGTTGTCTTCAGCTATCTCGGCGACGTTTGGTCCGCCGACGAAACCGGCCGGAATATGCAACGGCTCACCGTTAATCGGGCGCGCGATGTTTACGCGCGGTTTTCGCCTGATGGCAAATGGATCGCCTTTTCGAGTGACCGTAACGGCAACCTCGATGTCTTCATCATCCCCGCCGAGGGCGGCGCAGCGAAACAGCTGACGTTTCACTCGGCCGACGATACGGTGCTGGGCTGGCGGCCCGATTCAGGGGCCGTGCTGTTCAGCAGCAATCGCGGCGAAGACTTTCCGGTCCAACTGTATCTCGTCAGTGTCGATGGCGGCTTGCCTACTAAAACCGGCACCGACATGGGCGTCCAGGCAGCCTATTCACCCGATGGCAAACGGCTGGCTTACAACCCGAAGTCGCAAGTCTACTGGCGCAAATATTATCGCGGCTCAAACCAGAGCGATATCGTGGTGATGGACGTGGCCACGAAGAAGTTTACCCAGTTGACTGACTTCGACGGCCACGATTCCTGGCCCATGTGGGGCAGTGATGGCGGCATTTATTTCGTCAGCGACCGCGATGGTAACGGGCTGACCAATATCTGGCGTGTCTCCGGGGACGGGGGAAAAGCCGATCGGATCACTTCGTTCAAAACCGGCGATGTGCGCTGGCCGGCTGTCAGCAGCGACGGGCGAACCATCGTTTTCGAGCACGACTTTGGTATCTGGAAGCTCGACCTGGGCAGCAAGAAAGCCTCTCCCATTCCGCTTAACATTGCGGCCGAGACCCAGGAAAACCTAAACGAAGTGCAGAGCTTTAGTTCCCAGTCAGACGACTTCGATCTGGCGCCGTCGGCACGACGAGTGGCCTTTTCAATCCATGGCGAGATATTTACTGCCCCCGTCGAAGAAGGCGATCTCAAGCAACTTACTGATGGTCCGGCCCGTGACCGCTCCGTCAGTTACGCGCCTGACGGTAAATCGATTGCCTTCGTTTCTGATCGGAGCGGGCGTGAAGAACTCTACGTCGTGGCCACCGATGGCGCGGGCGAGGCACGCCAGCTTACCGATATCGATACGTTGAAACTCGGCTATCGCTGGTCTCCCGACTCGAAAGAAATTGCCTTCTCCACCTCCGACGGCAACCTGCGCAAGGTGGACACGGCCACGAAGAAAGTTACCGAACTCGATTCGTCGAAGTATGGCAATGTCAGCACGCCGGTATGGTCGCCGGACGCCAAGTGGATCGCCTACTCCAAGTCTGATATGACGCGCACCTCAGACATTTACGTCCTCGCTTCCTCCGGCGCGGAGAAGGAGCCCCACAAGGTCACCTTTGATTCCAACAATGATGCGAATCCTATGTTTTCGGCAGATGGCCGCAAGCTCTATTTTCAGCGGGTGGAAGCCACGGGTGGCAACACGCCAAACTCCGTCCAGATTTATTCAGTAGCGCTCGAGCGCCTCGATCGCGATCCGGACGATGCCGAGGAAAGAGCAGAAGCAGAAGCGGCCCCAACTGAACCCGGCGCGGAAGGCGCAGGCGCACCAGCCGGAGCCCGGCGCGGACCGGCAGAACGCCGTGGGCCGCCTCGTGAGATCAAGCTGGACTGGACCGGAATGAAGCGGCGCACGCGCCAGATCACGCGCATGCCATTTCCTGTTTCCAGTTACGCCGTAGCTCCTGACAGTCGCTCGCTGGTATTCGTTACCTCCGAACCTGCGGGCATGGCCAATGTCCCGGTCATCTATTCAATCCAGGATGACGGCAAACGACTCGCGCGCATCCTGTCTGGTCAGCCACCCAGCGAAGACGGTGGTCAGGGTGGGGGCGGCGGCGGTTTTGGCGGCGGCATCTCCGAGCTGAATATCTCTCGCGATGGCCGCAGTCTCTTCTTTAGCGAGCGCGATGCAATTTACTCCGTGGCCCTTCCCGCATCAGCTCCCGCTGGTTCGGCGGCTGCCACTGCGGGCGCGGGGCGCAGTGAAGGCACGCGCCGGCGGCTCAGCTTTAACGTCAGAGTCCGGGTCGAACGTCCCGCCGAGTGGGCCGAGATGTTTGACGATGCCTGGCGGACAATGAAATACCGTTTCTATGATCCGCAGATGCACGGAATCAACTGGGACGCAGCCCGCGAGAAGTACCGGCCACTGGTCGAATTTGTCGGCGACCGGCAGGAACTGCTCAATATCATCAACGAAATGATCGGTGAGTTGAATGCTTCCCACACCGGCGCCGCACCGCCTCCACGTGGAGTTGCCGGCGGCGTCTCAACCGGTCATCTCGGGGTCGAGCTGGAGGCTGATAGCTCCGCCGGGCGCTATCGCGTGAAGTACGTTTACGAAGACGGACCCGCCGACAAGGATTGGGTGCGGGTGAACGTTGGCGACTATCTAATCGCCATCAATGGGAAACAGGTGAAGGCCGGGGACAACTATTGGCAACTGCTCAACAACCGGCTCAATCGCAAGAGCGAAATCACCTTAAATAATAAAGCCGGCGACGGGGGTGCCTGGACCACCCGGATCGAGACAATCTCGCCGGCGGCCTACACCCAACTGCGCTATGAACGCTGGGTGAAGGACCGCCGCAAGAAGGTAGACGAACTTTCAGGCGGACGGATTGGCTACCTGCATATCCAGGCGATGAACGCCCCCTCGCTGCGGAAGTTTGAAAAAGAAATTCGCGAGTTTCGCAACAAGGAAGCTTTGGTCATCGACCAGCGCTGGAATGGCGGCGGCAATATTGAACAGGAACTCTTGGCCATCCTGGTGCAACGGCAATATCAGATCTGGCAACCGCGTGGGACGGAAGCCACGGGACGGCCTTTCGCCGGGTTCTTCGGGCCGAAGATTGTTCTGCAAAACTGGCGTTCAGCGTCGAATGCGGAGATGTTTCCAGCAGGCTTCCGCGCGCTGGGCCTGGGCAAAGTGGTCGGCACACCGACGATGGGAGCGGTAATTGGCACCGGCAGTTATTCCCTAATCGATGGCTCAACGGTGCGTACGCCCGGCGTTGGAGTTTTCCTCGCCGATGCTAAGCGCACGAACATGGAAAACAATGGCGTGCAACCGGACGTGCTGGTGGACAATTCGCCGGCCGACACCCTGGCCGGTCGTGACCGGCAATTGGAAGTCGCGGTTGAAGAGTTGATGAAGCAACTGCAGGGACCGAAGCGCAACCTGGCGAGCAAGGAGGAATAGATTGCGCGTGACATAAAACCTTCAAAGGGCGCGTCCGCAAGTTTCGGAACGCGCCCTTTGGTTATTCGGGAGGAACGATCCACTAAACCACACGAAACAACACGAACCACTCATCAGTTCTGTCATTTCCTGGATCGTCTTCCCCTATCCCATGGCGGGCTTTTTACCCTGAGAAGGACAACGGCCAAAGAACGGTCCGCATCAGTTGAGAGAACCGAATATTTGGACGAGATCCCGAAAGAGATCAGATAAGGGCCACCACTCAATGAAACTCAAGCCCTCTCTCGCGCTCATCCTCATATGGATGATCCTGCTCCCGAGCCTTCCACAAACATCCATACACCTGGCCGTCGGACAAGAGGTCGATAAAGCCGGCGACAGTAATGGCTTGCGTTTTCGCTTGAGTGAAGGGACCGAGAATGTCGGAGCCTCAGCTCCCAGTCCTACCGTCGCCGCCACCGCCACCGCGTTATCCGAAGCCGACACCAATAAACTGCTTGCCCGTTTGCCCGCTCTAAAGCCTGAGGAAGGCGACACGGTTGATTTCAAACTTCGCGACCGTTCGCTGCCACCGCCGCGCGCGGGAGAAACTATTCAAGCAGCCTTCGCTCTACCAGCGACCAGCGCTCCGCCGCCGCCAATCAAAACAACCGCTCCACTGGAAGTAACTCGCTTCACTCCCGAAGGCGAAGTCGCCATCGCTCCGATGTTGAGCGTGACCTTTTCACAGCCGATGGTGGCCGTTTCCTCCCAGAACGAGGCAGCCGCGAACGTGCCGGTGACACTCACTCCGCAACCAAAAGGAAGATGGCGTTGGCTCGGCACGCAAACCCTGGTTTTCCAACCTGAGGCGGAGGGCGGCCGGTTACCAATGGCCACTGCTTACACTCTGAACATTCCGGCTGGGACGAAGTCAGCGCTCGGCAATGCGCTGCCGGTAGCTAAAACCTTCTCGTTCGCCACGCCCGCCCCCACCTTGCGAACCTCCCATCCCCAGGGACAAAGCCAGCCGCGAGATCCTCTCATGTTCCTCGGGTTTGATCAGCGCATCGACGCGGCGAAGGTCTTTGCCAGCCTGAAACTTCAGCCGACGATTCCAGGCTTGCAGCTGCGTCTGGCAACTGCCGAGGAAATCAAGGCTGACAAGTCAATCAGCGAACTCGCCAAGCAAGCACCGGAGGGACGCTGGCTCGTTGTCCGCGCTGTCGGAGCTGACGGTTCAACCAAAAACGCCCTGCCTTCCGACACCAACATTAGCGTCACCCTCCCGGCGGGTACGCCTTCCGCCGAAGGACCACGGGTAACCGCCAAAGATCAAAGCTTTGGTTTCAAAACTTTTGGCCCGTTGCGAGTAGTCGAGACGCAGTGTGGGTATCAGAAGCGCTGCTCACCGTTTGACTCAATGTTCCTGGCGTTCTCCAATCAACTCGACACCGATAGCTTCCAGCCCGGACAAGTAAAGGTCACGCCCGAAATTCCCGGCGCGAAGATTACTGCCTCCTACAATCGCATCCAAATTGAAGGCTTCAAGCGCAGCAGCACGACCTATACGGTGACGCTTGACCGTGGCATTAAAGACAATTTCGGGCAGAAGCTATCGGGCGAGAACCAACATACTTTCAAGGTGTCCACCGCCGAACCAGCCTTGTTCGCCACCGGCGACGGCTTCGTAGTACTCGACCCGGCGGGCCGGCGGGCGTTCACGGTTTACAGCCTCAACTATTCCCAACTGCGAGTAGCGATCTACAAGGTTACTCCAGACGATTGGCCGCAGTTCCGGCAATACATGGGCGGCCGGTACCGAAATACTCGCGACATTCCGGCGCCGCCCGGCAAGCTGGTTTCGAACACGGTCGTCGACGTCAAGGGAGGCCGGGATCAACTCATTGAGACTGCAATCGATCTCTCGCCGGGGCTGGACGACGGCTACGGTCAGGTGTTCGTCAAGGTACAACCCGTCGAGCGAACGGAAGACAAAAACAAACCGGTCACGGTTTATGCCAACCGATCCTACAAAGCGGAAGCCTGGGTGCAGTCTACCGACATCGGCCTCGACGCGTTTGCCGACAAGAACCAACTCATCGCGTGGGCCAATTCGCTTAAAGATGGGCGGCCGCTAGCCGGGGTTGAGATGAGTGCAGCCGTTGACAACCTAACCGGCACGACGGGACCCGACGGGCTAGCACACCTTGCTTTCAAGCCGGCGCCGAGACCCGGACCAGTTAAGCCAGTGTTGCTGGTTGCGCGTCGTGGCAAGGATATGGCGATCCTGCCGCAGAACTTCAACTCCTACTATTTCAACCCGAATGAGGGCGGCAGTTGGCGGCGCGCGGATTCTCGCGACTCGCTGAGCTGGTATGTGATAGACGATCGCAAACTTTACCGCCCCGGTGAGGAAGTCAGCCTTAAGGGCTGGATTCGAAAAATAGACCTGACCCCGGCTGGCGGCACCGAGATGTTTAGTTCGGCCGGAGAGACGGTGAAATATGTCCTCAAGGATTCGCAGAACAACGAGATTACCAAGGGCAGCGTGAAGCTAAACGCTCTGGCGGGTTTCGACTTTAAGCTCAGCCTTCCCGCGACCATGAACCTGGGCGGGGCCACCGTTGAGTTTGAACTCGCGGAGAATGGCGGTTCGCATTCACATAATTTTCAAGTGCAGGAATTCCGCCGTCCGGAGTTCGAAATCACGGCCCGCGCCTCTGAAGCGCCTCACTTCGTTGGTTCTTTCGCAACTGCCACGATGACGGCCGCCTACTACTCCGGTGGACCTTTGGCCGGCACCGATGTTGACTGGACAGTTACCTCGAGACCGACGAACTACACGCCGCCCAACCGCGACGATTACACGTTTGGGAAGTTCTATGCCTGGTGGCGAAATGACGATCAGAACGAGGAAACCAACGAGGAGTCGTTCAAGGGTCGGACTGATGCGGACGGCAAACACACGCTGAGAATGGACTTCGACGGTGTTGACCCGGCGCGGCCATCGAGCGTCACCGCTGAGGCACGCGTCCAGGACGTGAACCGCCAGACCCTGGCAGCTATGACGACTTTGCTCATCCACCCGGCCGATGTTTATGTCGGGCTGAAGTCAGCGCGTTCCTTTGTACAGAAGGGCCAACCGTTTGACGTGGCGACGATCGTAACTGACCTGGACGGCAAGGCAGTCAGTGGGCGCGAAGTGCGCCTGCGCCTGGTAAGGCTTGAATACGTTCACTCCAAGGGTGAGTGGAAGCTGGAGGAGAAGGATCCGCAGGAGCAGACCTTGACCAGCGGTACAGATGCGGTGAGTGCGCGGTTTCAGACGAAGGAAGGCGGCATGTATCGCCTGACGGGGCGGGTACGCGACGACCGCGAACGCTTGAACGAAAGCGAGTTATCGCTGTGGGTCGCCGGCGGGAAGCTGCCGCCGAAGCGTGAAGTTGAACAGGAAAAGGTAGAACTTATTCCTGACCGCCGGAACTACGCCGGCAACAGTGTCGCGGAAATTCTGGTCCAGTCTCCATTCGCTCCGGCAGAAGGAGTCTTGACGATCCGGCGTTCGGGTGTGTTGCGAACTGAGCGATTCACGATGCCGGAGAATTCATACACGCTGCGCATTCCGATCGAAGAAGCGATGATGCCGAACGTGTTTGTGCAGGTCGACCTGGTTGGCTCAGCGGTGCGGGTTGACGATGCGGGAAACGCCCTAACGGCTCTCCCTAAGCGTCCGGCATTCGCTTCCGGTGAAATAAAGTTAGACATAGAAACCTCAGCGCGCCGACTGAGCGTCACCGCGAAGCCGCGTCAGGCGGTGCTGCAACCAGGCGCCGAAACGATGGTTGATGTCGAAGTTAAAGATGCGAACGGCAAAAGCGTGGCGGGTACAGACACGGCAGTGATTGTGGTCGATGAATCCGTGTTGGCACTCACGAATTACAAGCTAACGGATCCGCTCAGTGTCTTCT
>DATKIS010000072.1:0-8559 GCA_035543975.1 Pyrinomonadaceae bacterium | reverse complement strand
GACATGGATGCCTTTCTCGATAACGCCCGCGAGCGAGCTGAGATTGTGATGCTGAATCCAGTTTGAGTGTCAGCGCACAGTTTTACAGTGCAAGCTTTAGAGCCACTTGCAAAACTCCCTGTAGCTCCTCACTCTCCCGTTGCGAGCGCAATGACATACTTGACTCATCAACCAGTCCGATTCTGCGACCCTTTCAGGGTCAGACTAGAGTGCCGTCCGATCCGGGGGTATCGCGCTGCGCGCTCAACCCCCGGCTACTTTCTTGCAGCCCTTCGGGCTGCCCTCAGGCCCCTCCCCCAGCATGGGATCTGATAGGTTCGTCCGCAAAACCGCGGGTAATACGGTTAAGGCGTTTGATTACGGGTCTTGGTTTTGGGTTTCTCCTGCCTCGCGGGCATCGCCTGGTTTACCGGAGCCGCGGGAGCAGTTGTCGACACCCTGGTTCGTGGAGCAGCTCCGCCTACACTGACACCCTTACCCACACCTGCTCCCTGGCCAATCGTGGTCGCAACACGTGGAGCACCAGCTCGGCCGATTGCGGTAGCAGCTCGAGAACTGACAGTTCCGCTAATGCTGGTAGCAACGCCGGGGGAGACTCCCTGACCAATGGCGGTAGCGGCTTTTGACCCGCCACGTCCGCCTATCGTGGTTGCGGCCCGTGGCGCGGTGCCCTGAACGATCCCTCTTCCCTTGCCTACGCCGAAGCTCGCGGCGGCCGGCGGTTCCGGACCCGGTTCAGGCGCTGCTGGAGGCTGAGGCGCCTGCGCGGGATTCGGTGTGCTGGGTGGCGCGGGCGCTTGGGCTGGCTGCGCAGGCTGAGCCGGAAGTGGAACCTGAGATGGCGCTGGCGCCTGGGCAGGTTCCGGCGTTTGCGGTGGTTGAGATGGCTGGTACGCCTGCGCTGGCGCCGGGGCAGCGGGTGGTGGCGGTGGCGGAGTCTTACCCTTCTGCCCCTTCTGCGCCGGCGCGCCCGTCATATCCAGGGCCGTATTGGAAACAACTTCGGCATCGCCCGGAGGTGCCATCTCGACAACGGCCGCGTCGGTCGCATCAGTCTTCCGCTCCTGCGCCTTGCTGTAGACACCAGCCCCGACCAAAACGAGAAACGCCATTCCAACCAAGCCGGCGGCCAGCAAACTGGAGGCTGCTCTGCCGTTCGGCTTTTTATTCCCTGTAGCCATGATGTTTTCGATCCTCCTTCTTAAGTTAGAACCACTCGCGGCGCCGGTCACTCCTGCTAATTTCCAGCCGACACAAAAGCGCACCACTTTAAGAATGCTCGACGCATACGCTTCCGGCTCGCCACACACTTCCAACACCTTTTCGTCGCACGCCTGTTCCCGTTCGTCGAACAACTTCCGACTGATAAACCACACCAAAGGGTGAAACCACAGCAAGGCGCAGAGCGCCAGTTGCAGATTTCCGATTAGGTTGTCGCGTCTCTGGATATGTGCCAGTTCGTGAAGCATGATCGCCTCCAACTCTCCATCATCGAGCTGGCTCGCGATCGATTCCGGCATCACCACCACTGGTCTCCATACCCGGTAGGCAGCGGGTTCGATATGCAACGGCGAAATCACCAGTCCCACCCTGGCTTGAAAACCCAGCGTCACCTTGGCGCTCATCAGGGCCTCCCATTCGCGACCCGTTTGCAGTCCGCGACCGAGCTTCAAGGAACGCAAAAACCTTTGGCGCCGGATGGCCCAGACCAACACCAGGGCGGCGCACCCCGTCAGCCAAACCGCGGTCAGCGCTAAATAGATTTCCCTTGGGTCGGTGGACGGATTGGCCACGACTGCCCCTTCATAGTCGGAAGCGATTGCAGACACGGGTTCAGTGACACCATTAACCAGCAGCGGGCTTTCTACCGGCTGAGGAGAACCGCGGAAAATTTCGAGCGAGTCGATCCCGGTTTGCTGGGCCATGAAGACAAAGAGAACCGCGGGCACAATGAACTTCGCCGAGGCAAGTAGCCAGAAGTGGTGACGCAAGCGGGCCGGACCCTGCCGGAGAGTGAAAGCGGCTACCACCACCACCAGGACGAATAAGGTCGTTTGCCAGAGATGGTCGGCAAAGCGCGGCCACCACCAAAGCGAGGCCTCCGCCAGCCACTCGTAGAAGCTGGTCATCCAGCGCTCCTTTCTCGCCGTTTGGCTGGCGCTTTGCCCGAGTCCTTGTCGGCATGTTGAGAACTATTTGGTTCAAGGTCAGGCGAGCCCCGATGGATCTTTTTGGCCTCCAGTGACGCGAGAGTTGTCTCGAGATGCCTGATATCCTCGAGCGTCAGCCGGCCGGTTTCAACCAGCTGGGCCATCAGCGACCGAGGCGAACCGCCAAAGACATTAAGCAATTCGTCGATCAACCGGCTGTGGGCGGCCTTGCGAGTGACTACCGCCTCGAATATGTGCGCGTTGCCGACTTTCTTGGTGCGGCGGACCGCGCCTTTTTCTTCCAGGCGGTAGACGATTGTTTGCACAGTCGTGTAGGCCGGGCGTTTTCGTTCGGGCAGCTGCTCCTGAATCTCACGTACCGAAGCGCTGCCGAGCGCCCACACCGCCCCCATAATCTCGAGCTCCAGTCTGGTTAGCTTCACCGGTTCCGCGTTGGCCATATCGTTAACTCCGTATCCGGGGGGTTTACTACGAATGAGGTTGAATCTACTACAACTGTGGTTGAACAGTCAACAATTTTGGAGTGCGGCGGCTCGACGCCGCTTTCGTATCCGGCGGCTTGACGCGGGCGTCTCGGACGAAAAACACGCACTGATGATTTGTGTCTTTCATCTCTCGTCCGAAGCGGCGTCAAGCCGCCGTGGACAAAAGCGGCGTCAAGCCGCCGCACTCCAAAAAAAAGGGCACGGTATTCCGCGCCCCTTCTCGAATTAGGTTAGTTGTAAGTGCTACCGTTCTGAATCGCCCCGGCGGAGGAGTTTCCAGCCGGTCGGCAGCAATGCCGCCGCCAGCAGGATCTTAATGATATCGCCCGGAATAAACGTGAGCACGGTAGTTTGAAAAGAAACCGTCAAAGGCGTGTTGGTGACCAGCGAAAACCAGGTCCAGCCGCTGAGCATTATTACCAGCGAGCCAACGGCCATCGCAGCCGCAGCAGTGAGGAAGCGTTTGTCCCAGCCGTGCTCGGCAAACGCACCTGTGATGAAAGCGCCCGCCGGGAATGCCACCAGATAGCCACCCGTCGGTCCCATCAGGTGCGCCAAGCCTCCTCTTCCGCCAGAGAAGAAGGGAAGTCCGATTGCACCCTCTGCCAGGTAGATGATAATTGCAGCCGCGCCCATCCGAGATCCAAGTAGGGCGCCGGTCAAAAGCACGGCAAACGTCTGGGCCGTGACCGGGACCAGGCCTATCGGAATCACGATCTGAGCGGAAAGCGCCACCAGCAAGCTAAACGCAAAGACAAGTGAAACCGAGCGCGTCCGATCGAGCGGCGCCAGTGCGGCGCCAATCAGCGTATCGGGTGAAGCATAGGTTGTGTTCATAGCGAAACCCTATTGTCTCCAGAACAAGCTTTCGAGTCCGAGAAAGAATGCCACACCTAAAGCGAAAACTGTAGCTTCGTTCTGGGATATCGACTAAGCCAGATCTCTTCAGCCGTTATCTCCGGGGGTCTGGGCTGACTCCAGTGTGCCAATCCGCATCGTGTGAAACGAGCGCCAGACAAACACCACCGATGCCAGGAAGAAGACTGCTGCCAGCACGTGGCTAATCATTGGGCCATTCTCGCCAAACTGCCCACGCGTATCGGCGATCGAGACGGCCAGTTCAACCGCCAACAGCCCGAACAGGGTAGTGAACTTAATCACCGGATTCAGCGCTACTGACGACGTATCCTTGAACGGGTCGCCCACTGTATCGCCGACCACGGTTGCATCGTGCAGCGGCGTGCCCTTCTGTTTCAAGTCCACCTCGACGACCTTCTTGGCGTTGTCCCAGGCGCCACCAGCGTTAGCCATGAATATCGCCTGATACAGACCGAAGATAGCAATCGAGATGAGATACCCGATGAAGAAGAAGGGCTCGAGAAAAGCGAATGCCAGGGTCGAGAAGAAGATCGTAAGGAAGATATTGAACATGCCCTTCTGCGCATACTGCGTGCAGATTTCCACCACCTTCTTACTATCTTCGACTGATGCCTTCTCCACGCCATCCAGGCGGATGTTGGCTTTGATGAACTCGACTGCGCGATAGGCACCGGTTGTTACCGCCTGAATCGAGGCGCCGGTGAACCAGTAAATCACCGCGCCACCGGTGATGAGACCGAGCACAAAAGGAGCGTGGAGCAGCGACAGGTTTTCGGTGTTCGTAGTCAGACCATTTGTCAGCGTCATCATGATCGAGAAGATCATGGTGGTGGCGCCGACCACGGCCGTACCAATCAAGACTGGCTTTGCCGTAGCCTTAAAGGTATTGCCGGCGCCGTCGTTTTCTTCGAGCAGATGCTTGGCGCGGGCAAAGTTGACGTTCATATTGAAGTCGCGCTTTACCTCAGCTTCGATGTCCGGTATCTGTTCGATCAGGGAGAGTTCGTAAACGGATTGGGCGTTGTCGGTAACGGGACCATACGAATCCACCGCTATCGTCACCGGACCCATGCCCAGGAAACCAAAAGCCACCAGTCCAAAGGCAAAGACCGGCGCCGCCACCATCAGTGCCCCAACCCCCATCGTGCTCACGTAGTAAGCAATCGACATCAGAAAGACGATGCTGATTCCCAGCCAATAGGCCGAGAAGTTTCCGGCCACCAGCCCGGAAAGAATGTTGAGTGAGGCGCCGCCTTCTCTGGACGAGGTTACAACTTCGCTGACATGGTGAGAACTCGTCGAGGTGAAAACCTTGACGAGCTCCGGGATGATCGCGCCGGCCAATGTACCGCAGGAGATGATCGTCGAAAGTTTCCACCAAAGACTCGTGTCGCCGCCGAGTGTTGGGATGGTTAACCAGGAGATTACAAACGTGACTATCACCGAGAGAATTGAAGTAATCCAGACCAGCGAAGTAAGCGGCGCTTCGAAGTTCATCTGGTCCGCTTTGGCGTAACGGGCTTTGGCAATCGCATCGTTGATGAAGTAAGAAGCCGCGCTCGCGATAATCATCATGATGCGCATCACGAAGATCCACACCAGCAATTGCACCTGAACAGTTTCCCCGCGCACGCCGAGCAAAATAAAGGTGATTAGCGCCACGCCCGTGACACCGTAGGTCTCGAAGCCATCTGCGCTTGGCCCTACCGAGTCGCCGGCGTTATCACCGGTACAGTCAGCAATCACGCCCGGGTTGCGCGCATCGTCTTCTTTGATCTTGAAGACGATCTTCATCAAGTCGGCGCCGATATCCGCAATCTTGGTAAAGATGCCGCCGGCGATACGCAATGCGGCCGCGCCCAGTGATTCACCAATCGCGAAACCAATGAAGCAGGGACCGGCGTAATCGCCCGGGATGAAGAGCAGGATGCAGAGCATGATCAGCAGTTCCACGCTGATCAGCATCATGCCGATGCTCATGCCGGCTTTTAGAGGGATGGCGTAAAGCGGAAATGGCTTGCCCTCGAGACTGGCGAAAGCTGTGCGGGAGTTGGCAAAAGTGTTGACGCGGATGCCAAACCAGGCGACGCCGTAACTGCCGGCAATGCCTACCAGACTGAATGCGAGGATGATGGCGACGCGGAAAGGCTCCATCCGCGAGAGCACGCCGAAGTAAAGAATGATGATGATGCCGATGAAGACTTCAAGGATCAGGATAAACTTGCCTTGCGTAATCAGGTAGGTCTTACAGGTTTCGTAAATCAACTCCGAGATCTCGCGCATGGCACGGTGCACCGGCAGCTTCTTCAGGTTCATGTAAATGGCCATACCGAAAAGCAGGCCCAGCATGCACACTACGAGTCCTACCAAAAGCAGATTGTGCCCGTTAATGCCGCCAAAGAAATTAACTTTGGCCAGGTCTGGCAGAATCAGATTAGCCTCACCGCCGCTGTGGGATTGGCCAAAAGCCGTTGCGGAAAAAGCGGCTAAACCCATGAGCAAGGCGAAGACCGAAAAGATCTGCCGGCGCATACGAGCACCTATTCTTGAAAGGCTGGAAACGTTTGGATTGTGATTCATGATGTTTTTGATAGGAACCTGCTGCGCAAACTGACAGCCGTGCTGACAATTAGTCAAGCGATAGTTCAACTCCTCGAAATGATTGATTTCTGATTTCTACCTGCGGAGGTTGGTCCTCACACAGTTTGGGGGCACACTCTTCACTGAAGCTGCGTCACCGTAAGTTCGATGCCGCCTCACCTGCGCCGAGCAACCCGTCATTCTGAAACTGCGTATTATCCTGATTAGCGGGCAAACTGTCCAGAAGCGGTGTGGTGGTTAGTCTGAGTGGAGTGATGCTGGGTCGAGTTGAGGGTGGGTTGCAGGCAGGGAAAGGATCCACCAAAGTACACTAACCAACACGAACCGAATTGGTGAAATTTCCCGAGTTTTCGTCGATCGCCGCCTCTTAAACTCCAGCACCTCACGAAGTAGATTCAGCCTCCACCAACGTCACCAGGCTTTCCGGTCGCTTGCCCATACCAAACCAGCGGCGAATTGAGTCTGCGAGAATAACAATCGCCGCGGTCATGATGGTGGCCGTGAGCAGGGTGTTTATGTAGCCCTGCACCGCCGTCTCCGGACGCTGAGCCAGCGGCCAGAAGATATTCGTGATGGACTGCCAGCCGGCGATTAGCGTGGTGGTGGCGACGAAGGACAGCGGCACGATGGTTACCCAGGCATAACGCGCTTTTCCCGAGTTGATGATCATGGTGGTGCCGACGCAAAGGGCGACCGCGGCCAGGAGTTGATTGGCGATCCCAAACATCGGCCAGATAGTGGAGATTGAGCCCGACCAGATAAAGGCCGCCCACGCGGTGACTACCAAAGCGCTGGTGATGATGGAGCCGGGCAGCCAATTTGGTTCTTCCAGTTTGCGATAAAAGCGTCCGCCAAACTCACCGACCAGGAAACGCGCCACCCGTGTCCCGGTGTCGATTGTGGTGAGAATGAACAGGGCCTCGAACATGATCGCAAAGTGATACCAGTATTTCATCAGCCCGCTCAGCCCCGGGATGCCGTTGAAAATCTTGGCGATCCCCAGTGCCAGGGTTACAGCTCCACCGGTCCGGCCGCGCAGGTTTTTCTCGCCAGATTCCTGTTCCAGTCGATCAATCTCCTGCGGTTGGAGGTTGAAACCCTGCGCCGTATGGCTGTCAACCATCTGCACGTACGCGGCCTTCTGCGCGTCGGTTTTTTGGGCAGTGTTGATGGCGAAATAATCACCCGGAAAAAGCGAGGTAGCGGCGATGAGCGCCACCACCCCGACCAGGCCCTCCATCAGCATTGAGCCGTAGCCGATCATCCGTGTGTCGCTCTCCTTAGCGATCATCTTCGGCGTCGTGCCCGAAGATATCAGCGCGTGGAAACCTGAAATTGCGCCGCATGCGATTGTGATGAAGACGAACGGGTAAAGCTTCCCTGGGATGACCGGCCCGCCGCCGGCGGTAAAGGGAGTAAAAGCCGGCATGTTGAGATTGGGGTGGACGAGGATGACGCCGATAATCAGCAGTGCGATGGTGCCGATCTTCAGGTAGGACGACAGGTAGTCGCGCGGACAAAGCAGCATCCAAACCGGCAGGACCGAGGCGATAAAACCGTAACCGGCCATCACTATGATTAGCGTGTTCCGCGAAAGCGTGAACGCTTGCGCCCACGACGAGTCGGCTATGCGACCCCCCAAGTAGACTGCAGCCAGCAGCCCGATCACTCCGATGGCGCTGGCTTCAGCAATCTTCCCTATCCGGAACTTGTACATATACAGGCCCATGAAGAGCGCGAGCGGAATCGTGAATCCGACCGTGAATGTCCCCCAGGGCGAGTCGGCGAGCGCATTGACGACCACCAGGCCCAAGCCGGCCAGCGCAATGACCACGATAAAGAGAATCGCCACACCCGCCACCATGCCTGACAAGGGGCTAATCTCGGTCCGTGCCATCTCCGCCAGCGACTTTCCTTTGCGCCGCACGCTGCCTGCCAGGATGATGAAATCATGAACTGCGCCGCCGAGGCATACGCCAATCACTAACCACAAGAGCCCGGGCAGAAACCCAAACTGGGCTGCCAGCACCGGGCCAATCAAGGGTCCCGCGCCCGAGATGGCCGCGAAGTGGTGTCCAAATAGCACCCATTTGTTTGTGGGGTAATAGTTGTGCCCGTCAAACATCGTTTCCGACGGCACTGGACGCGAGTCGTCAAGCGCGATCACTTTGGCGGCGATGAAGGCGGAGTAGTAGCGATAGGCAATCGCCATTACGCAGAGCGTGGCGATGATGATGGGTAGGGCGTTCATACGACGTTCGCTGTGCGGATTACTATTAGCTGTTCAAAATGATGATTATCCCAGGCGGTTGTGCCAGTATCCGGGTCGACGCTTCTGATGCGCGACCGCAGTTACGAATACTTCATTCCCTCGAAGCCGATAAAGAATTGAAAAGGGAAATCTCGCTAGAACCAGCCGCCGC
>DATKIS010000071.1:0-4281 GCA_035543975.1 Pyrinomonadaceae bacterium | reverse complement strand
ATGTCATTCAATGAAACCGATTTGAAACTCATCGACACCGCGAAGCGAACCATGCGGATACTTTCGAAGGTGATCCGAGACAAGGATCCTCACGCTGTAGTTAAGGACGAGGACCTCGCGGCCTTGATCGGCGGTAAGACTTTGGAGGAAGCGCTCGCCGACCCGGAGTTGGCCCCCAAAATAAGGGACCGATTGACGACTGATTTGCCCCAACTCAACGCCGAGCAGGAGGCGTTGGCGATCGTGCAACTTGGGCCTGCGATTTTCGCACAGTTGTGGGCAGCCGACGCGGACGACGACGATGATGGACCGAATTGAAGATCTCTGAGAATGCTGCGAAGCCAGGCGTCGCACATTTACCTTTCAATCAAGTTTTCGCGAAGTGAACTTCTTGCGGTAAGTCGTAGAACCTGAGACACATGATCTCAACCAAGACAAAGGTCGAACCTCAACACCAAGCTCCCTTGGCGCTGGTCGCGGCAAAACAGCCCGAAGGGGCGGAAAAATCGTCAGGCGTGAGTCAATCGTTTACGAGTGGCACAGCCGCCTCACTGCCGCCCAACGACGGACAATCGGCGATGCGGACTACGGATAGGGTGGCCAATCGTGGCGGCGGTTATGGTGCGGCGCCGTTGGCCCAGATGATGGCCCATCTCCAGCGGAGCGTAGGAAATGTCCGTGTGTCCAGTCTGGTCGGCAGAAAGATTCAAACAAAGCCTAGTGTGCGCAGGGTTGACGATCCGTCCGAACGCGAAGCCGATCATGTGTCCGAGGCGGTGACGCAACAAAAGAGTAATCCGAATGGTTCCGTACAGCGCGCGGCTACGTCCGGCGCAACCGCCGAAGACAGGGACGCGAAAATGGAATTACGCATTAAATCGCCGAGTGGCGGAAAGCAGCTACCACGAGAACTACAGAAAGAGATGGAGGGGCATCTGGGCGCGGACTTTTCTCAAGTGCGCGTGCACGAAAGCGCTGCCGATCGGGCTGACGCCGGGCGCCTCAATGCGAAAGCTTTCACTCACGGTCAGGATATCTGGTTGGGTGCTGGCGCGTCGGTTAACGATCGCAAGTTGATGGCGCATGAATTGACTCACGTCATGCAGCAAAGCGCGGCGCCCACAAGCCAGGACAATCCTGCCGCTCCGAACCTCCAGCGTGATCTCTTGGGCCCTACTCTGACTAACCGGCAAAAAATCGACAAGGCACTGAAGTCCAAAGACCCCGGCGATGTGAAAGACATCGACGACATCAGTAAGGCTACCGTGGATGAAAGGCTTGCTCTGCTTCGCCCTCTTGCCTACCAGGGTTGGGTCGGGCCCAGAGACGAATGGAAGATTGAGGAGATTTGGCGCAGTTTTGGCGATCAGGCCATACGGTTCGTGCACGCGGATTTTTTGTTGTGGAATCAATGCATTGATGTCGGCGCGGCGCTTGAAGACTTGCCAGTGGTGAAGAAGCTAGGCGAGCAATTCCCGACAGACGTCAAAGAGGTCGTTAAGGGTTATCTATCTCAGAACCGAGACTTCGTTGCAAAGGAGATGAGTCGACTGGGCATTCCTGCCGATGAGAAAGTGCCCATGGCAGATCCGACCAGTGAGCAGGTCGAAGAAATTGAAAACATGCAAGCCGCTGCCGCTGAGGTCGCCAAGTTGCAACTGGCCCAGGAAAAAGCCCGAGGAAACATTTTCGTCGGATATGATGCTGCGGACAACGAACCCAAGCCGATATTTCATAGCGACCAGCCCGAAGAGAGCGCCCTGACCAAGACTCCGCCTTTCGTTCCGGTAACCTTCAATCCTTACAAGCCGCCAGCGCTCAACTCAGCACCGCCCGGGTCTTTTCTTACGGGCGTTCCTCAAATCAAAACAACCCCATACCAGGAGGTTAAAACCAAGTACGACGCAGCTACCGAGCAGATCACCCGTTTCCAAGCTCTTTACCCTGCTCTCTATGCCGTGTCCCGGGAAGGAAAGAGCGCGTCTACCGCCGCCTTCGCCAATAAAGCGAGCCCGGCACAGGCGCGCCAGCAGTTGGGTAGCGCCATGCGCAAGTTGCTTCATGACATCGAAGAAACCCAGAAGAAAGTTAACGAGGGCAAGCCGGACCCGTTGGATTTGGCCCCGATTCATGCGCAGCTCTACGCTGGCATGAAGGTCTCTAGCTCAACTGTCGATTGGAGCGACACTCTGCCCAAATGGGTAGCAAAAAAGCTGACTGTAGATCACAATTTCGAAAGAGCATTGAAAGATATGCTGCTGGAAACTGCGGCGCAGGCAGCATTCTTGCTGGCTCCGTTCACTGGTGGAGCATCGATATTCGTGATGTTGGCAGGACTCGCCGTCACTGGTGTCAAGGCGTACAAGAGCGCTGAGGAGTATGAGAATCTGGCCCGGGCTTCCAAGATCAGTATGGTTCCCGGCACCGAATTGGTGACGCTCGGACAGGTTGAGCGGGCCAAAATGATGATGGAGGCAGACCAAGTTGCATTGGCGCTCGCTGCGCTTGCAGTTGGGATGGCTGTTGCTGGTAAAGCACTCGGCGCAATTAAGGGTCCTGCCACAAAAACAACCCAAACTCCGGTGACTAACTTCACCAAGAGCAACGGGGTGCTTAACAATGCGGAGAATGGCGTAATCAATCCAAACAAAATAATTAACTACGCTCTTGATCCGGATCACCCAATCGGCGGGAATAAAGCCAAAGTGTTCAAATCGGCTTTGGGGTATGACCGATCTAACAGCCAGGGATTAGTAGACCAAATAAGAAATGGAGTAAAGGAGATACCCGCGACTCCGCAACTCGCTGACAAGTGGGGAACTCGCTTTGCAGTTGATATTCCGGTCAAGGGGCCCAGCGGTAACGCAGTGGTGAGAACCGGTTGGATTTACGATCCAGGCTCAGATGTGCCGCGGCTTACATCGCTAAGGGTAATCAAAAAGTGACGAGGCAACCAACATGATAAGACTACATGACGTTGTGGAACTGTTGGAAGACCTCCCCGATGCTAACCTCCATTCAGGGATGCAGGGAGCTGTCATCGATGTTTATGACAAGCCTACCTTGGCATATGAGGTCGAGTTCGTGAACAAGGAGGGCGACACTACTGCCCAGCTAACCCTTTTGCCGAGCCAGGTAAAGCTTGTGTGGGTCGCCCCTCATTCTCAAGAGACGCACTGACGGTGCTTTTTTGAGGACAGAGCGATCCGGGCATCGTTCGATCCTTAAACCATAGTGAAGCGTCACCGAGACGACTTCAGCCTTGTTGGTCAAGATTTAGACGCCGAAATGCCGTTGATTTGTTCGCGCTTTGATAAGCACCCAACTCGATGTCCGTAACCAAACCACAGACTGAAGCCACCGACAAAACCGCGAGCCCGCCGGTGGCCGAAGGTCTGACTAGCAGTCCTGACAAGCAAGCCGGACCAGGCAGGCATGCTTCGAGACTTGCACTGTCGAGTTCGAGCGCCGGCGCGCCGGGGCGTGCCCGCACGGCTTCGATGTTACAGCGTTCGATCGGCAATGCGAGGCTCAATCGCATTGGTGCGGACAGTGAAACGCCTCAACCAGAAAAAAAGCGTGAAGAAGTTTCGCCGAAAATTCAGACACTCTCTGTCAGCAGTCCCAACGATCCCTCAGAGCAGGAAGCCGAATCGGTAGCGAGCCTGGTCAGTGCCGGCCGCAACGCGCCTCCTATCTCGCCAACGGGATCAGGGACGTCAGCAATGCGGAAGCCGGAAGAGAAGGAAGAGAAGCAGGCCGGCGCATCTCTCTCTTTACAACCAATCGCACGAGAGGGCGCGGGAGAAGCCGATACTTCAACCGCGTCAAGCGCGATTGCCAACAAGGGCGCCGGCAGTCCGATCAGTCCCGCGACGCGCAACAAAATTGAGCCGCGCATGGGCGCTGATCTGAGTTCAGCTCGGGTTCATAAGGATAGCGCCGCCAACGAAGCCGCCGGTTCGATTGGCGCGCGCGCCTTCACACACGGCAACGACATATTTCTTGGCCGCGGCGAATCTGAGAACGACACCCACTTGATGGCGCACGAGGCCACGCACGTAGTGCAACAGGCTCCTACCGGAACGGGCGGCGCGGTGCAACGTGACGCGACCTTGAACAGGGCGGCAAAAGGCAGTGGCAAGGCTGCGGCTGAGGTTCCGGTTTTTCCCGGCGTGCTGGAGCTCAAAGGACTAAAGGACTTCCCGCCGCCTGGTGCGATTGGACAGTTCCTCGAAGAGCACAAGGGCACTGAGGTTGTGGTGAAGACTCGGTTCGGCG
>DATKIS010000070.1:0-2215 GCA_035543975.1 Pyrinomonadaceae bacterium | reverse complement strand
TCGAATCGTTTTCCGCTCTTGAAGATGAGAAACACGGCATAGGCGACGAGACTCGGCTTTTGAGCGTAGCGGCCGGAGTTTTTAAGTTGCACCTGTCCGAGCAGGCCGGAAGCGAGTTGCCAGCCGGAGAATCTCTGGCGCAACTGCTAAGAATGGCGGTTCATGACACGCCTAATCCCCATCGCGCACTATTGTTCACCGCCCGCGCAGCAGCCTCACTCGACAAGTCTGACTTCCAGGTTGAACTCTCGGAGAAGAACCTCGTTGCCCTGGTCCGACTCTGCGGCGCCTCCGAATTCTTCGGTGAGATCCTGGCGAGTAACCCCTCGCTAATGAGTTCCCTTGGAGACGGAAAGACCCGTTTGCGAAGGCGAGACTATCGCGCGCAGCTTCGCGCCAGTGTCGATTCTGAGAAAAGCTTCTCCACCGAACTCTCCGCTTTCCGGCGTGAATGGTCGAAGTTGCTACTGGAAATTGGCACGCAGGATGCGGCTGGAGAAATCACTCGTTCCGAATCTAATAGTCTGCAGACCGAACTCGCGGTTGCCAGTATTAACGTGGCCCTGCTGCTTGCGCGTCGCGAGATGGTGCGACGCTATGGCCACCTGGCTGGAGGGCCACGCCTGAGTGTGCTCGCGCTGGGCCGGCTGGCTAGCGGCGGCGTCGACTATGGGTCAGATCTCGACATCATCCTCGTCTACGATTCTCTGGTCTCGTCTCCAGTCGCGTCCTTAACGCAGGACGAGGCCTACGCTCGTCTGACGGAATTGATGATCGCGGCGCTTTCGAGTGTGACCCGCGAGGGGTATTTGTATCGAGTCGATCTGCGGCTGCGACCTGATGGGAAAAACGGGCCTTTGGTCACCAGCTCAGAAGGCTTTCTGGACTACTTGAGACAGCGAAGCGCAATTTGGGAGTGGCTCGCTTACGTGAAACTGCGAGCCGTCGCCGGCGATCTCGAGCTTGGTAGGATGATTGAAACGCATGCTCGCCACGCGATTCACGAGAAGGCTCGTACCAGTAACCTGGTTGGGTTAAGACAGGAAACCCGGCGAGTGCGTGAACTCCTGGAAAGAGAAAAGGGAAAGCGTGGCCGCACTGGGCCAAACAGCGAGATCGATATCAAGTATTCAGCGGGTGGCATGCTCGACGTCTATTTTGGCGCTCGGTATCTTCAGCTCCGAGATGACGTCGCTGACGAAGGGGAAGATCGTTCGACCCAAGCGACCTTAGAGAGACTTGCGGCAACTGGTTCCTTAGACGGCGACGACTACGACGCACTCAGTACCGGCTATGAGCTTCTGCGGTCTGTCGATCACCAACTCCGCTTGATTGCCGGGAAAGTAGCAACACTGCCTTCATCTGACCACCCCACCTTCCGCGAGATTGCCAAAAAACTTAACTGCGAGTCGACGAAAGAATTGACTGAGACACTGTTCGAAAGGATGCAGGCGATTCGGGAGAGCTTCGACCGATTAACAGGAGACAGCCAAACTTAGTCAAACCTTGGTTTGCTTGCTGACTGATTCAAACCAGCAGCGGGTGCACCATTGCGGCATCCACCTCTGCTCCCCGGCCGAATAGTCAGCGGCTCCCGGCAAACGTTTGACCACCTCACGCTCTTCGTCGGTGAGTTCTGACCAGCTCTTGATTGTGCCTTCGCCACAACGTCTACAACGATTCTCGTTATTCACTTCGGTCCTCCTTGGTTACTAGGTGGCTTCTGGATCCAACTCGCGGAGGATTTGCGTGTCACCGCCAGTTTTGAGCGTTCTCGTCGCCAGGCCTGCAGAACATTGGCAAAAAAAACGCTTGTTTACGGAAGCGCGTTAATCGTGTAACTTAACTTTAGTGGTGTTTGGATGCAACAGATCATAGACGCTGCGCATCGATCACGCTAGAACCCGAGTGAAGGACGAGAAATGTTTCGAATCAAAGCTTCGTACACTGGCCAGTTGGAACTCAAGACGACCCTTGAACGGGCTCGCGAATTTTTTGGTGAACTGACGAACTTCGCCGACCTGATGCCGGGCATCGAGGGGATCCGCAAAGAGAGTAGTGGGATCGTGCGCTGGCTTGTGCGGGCCGAGGTGCCGGTGATTGGTTCGGTTCAGGCAAGCTTCGCTGTTCGCAAGACGGAGGATCGACCCGAGAGACTCGAGTGGTCACCCGCCGGCTCGGAGATGAAAAACTATCTTCGCTATGCGGCAGCCTT
>DATKIS010000069.1:0-3580 GCA_035543975.1 Pyrinomonadaceae bacterium | reverse complement strand
AAGACTGACCGTAAAGTCTTATCTTCAGTTTCATCTAACCAGGGTGACAAAGAAGCGCAGTTGTCCTAATCTTTGAAGCTAAGCTCCTGGAGAAAAATCGTGATGACGCATGAACAGAGACTTGATCGGCTCGAGCGGATTGCTCGTTTGATGGTGCGTGCCGGCCTGCGGGCGCGCCGGGAGATGCGCCAGCAAGACGACAAGATCACGATCATGATCGATGCGCAAATCAAAAACGAAGACCGGTACGCTAAACTGGCCGTATCTCAAGCCCAGCATGAGGAGAAAATCGCCATGCTGATTGATTCTCAGTTAAGAACTGACCGAATACTTGCTGAACTAACCGCTCGCAACGGTAAGTCACGCAAAGAATAACCGTAAACCTTCATTTAGTTTCCAAGCAAAAACCATCTTGAACAAACCGTCCTTCATCTTGCCCCACAGGCTGATCAAAGCCTATGGACGATCCACGAAATCACACGAAACAACGCGAACCACTCGTGCGGAGAACAAGACAAACCACTTTCCGCACCGGCCTGAATGTTCACTGAAGTATCTGGCGAGTTGTTGTCTTGCCCTTCTTCTGGTTAGCCAGGCCATTCCTGGAACGGCGCAAACAACCAGGGCCGTTCACCGCTTACCGGGCCCGCAATCATCACTCGCCGGCCTTGATGTAAAAAAGCTTTCCCTGATAGATGAGGCAATCGAGAAGGACATCGCCCAGCGCCGACTTCCGGGTGCGGTCGTGTTGGTCGCGCGGAATGGCCGTGTTGTTAAGCGCAGCGTCTATGGTGCTCGGGCTACCGAGCCTTCGCGCGAGCCCATGACAATGGACACGGTTTTCGATTTGGCGAGCCTGACCAAGGTTGTGGCCACAGCTACCAGCATCATGATTTTGGTCGAGCGGGGCAAGGTGCGCTTGAGCGATCCACTCTCGACTTACATCCCCGAGATGAAAGGCGCGGGAAGAGATCGGATCACTATCGAACTGCTGCTAACGCATCGGGCCGGCTATGCTCCGGACTTCGATTTAAAGGAGCAGTGGATCGGTTATGGGGAAGCCATAAATAGACTGGTTCGCGAGCCATTGCGGAATCCGCCCGGCGCCCGCTTCGTTTATAGCGATATTGGTTACATAGCGCTTGGTGAGGTGGTCCGGCGCGCCAGCGGTCTTATGCTCGACGACTTTGCCAGCCGCAATATCTTCGTCCCCCTGGGAATGCGTAACACAGGATTCCGACCACCAATCGGTCAGCGTTCGCGTACCGCTCCGACCGAGAAGCGAAGTGGCCAGCTCAGTTATCTCGGAGACGCTCCGGAAAATGCCGGCGACGATGCCAATAAGTGGCTGCGCGGTGAAGTTCACGATCCGACTTCGTATCGAATGAACGGCATTGCCGGTCACGCGGGTCTCTTTTCAACGGCCGACGACCTCGCGATTTATTGCCAGATGATCCTCGGCAGTGGCTCTTATCGCGGCGTCCGAATTCTGGGACCGCTGACCGTGGCTGAGATGATTCGCCCGCGTTTGGTTTCAGACACGGGCTGGGCCCGCGGCCTTGGCTGGGACATAAACACCAGCTTTTCGACCAACCGCGGCGACCTCTTTCCTCTTGGTTCTTTCGGTCACACCGGGTTCACCGGGACCTCGCTCTGGGTCGATCCGGCCAGCCAAATGTTTGTGGTCTTTCTCAGTAACCGAGTCCATCCGGACGGTAAGGGCGATGTTGGCCCGCTACGCGGCCGAGTGGCGTCGATAGCCGCGAGTGCGGTGACAGACACTGCAGTAGTTGAGCGGGCACGACAAGAGTCGCGACAGTACTTCGAACAGATAAACAGCGACCTTGGCCAGTTTGCTGTTTCGCGCGACCAGGCGCTGGCGTGGTCTGCCCCGCTTCCAGCCGCGAAAGTTCTGACCGGGATCGACGTGCTTGAACGCGACGGCTTCAAACAACTGGCGGGAATGCGGGTCGGGCTGGTGACGAATCATACCGGCCGCGACAGCGCCGGTCGCACTACGATTGACGTTCTCCACACGGCGCCCGGAGTCAAGCTAGTTGCCTTGTTTTCCCCCGAACATGGAATTCGCGGGTTGGCTGACGAGAAGATTTCCGACTCCAAAGACGAACAGACCGGGCTTCCTATTTATTCGTTATACGGGGAAACCAGGCGGCCCAAGCCCGAACAACTGAAGGGCCTCGATGCCCTGGTGTTTGACATCCAGGATGTGGGGGCACGCTTTTATACATACAGCTCCACGGTTGGTCTCGTGATGGAGGAAGCGGCGAAAGCCCGCCTGCCCGTCTTCGTTCTCGATCGTCCGAATCCGATTGGAGGCGTTGAAGTCGAGGGGCCAATTGCCGACGCCGACAAACTGTCGTTCATTGCTTATCACACCATTCCCGTCCGCCACGGGATGACGATTGGCGAGTTGGCCCAACTCTTCAATCACGAGCGCCAGATCGGTTGTGACCTGCGTGTAATTAAGGCTGACGGATGGCAGCGCGGGATGTGGCTCGATGAAACAAATCTGACTTGGGTAAATCCGTCGCCAAACATGCGCAGTCTGACGGAGGCAACACTCTATCCCGGGATCGGCTTACTGGAAACCACGAATGTGTCAGTCGGCCGGGGCACCGATACTCCGTTTGAAGTCATCGGCGCGCCATGGATCGACGGACGACAATTGGCCGCCTATCTCAACAGCCGGCGAATCGCGGGAGTGCGGTTCGTTCCAGTTCGATTTACGCCTCGCAGTTCAGTTTTCAAGGATGAGGAATGCGGCGGGGTCAACATTATTGTGACCGAGCGCGCCCGGTTTCGGCCGGTTACGAATGGCCTGGAGATTGCGGTGGCGCTGCGCAAGCTTTATCCCGAGCAATGGAAAGTCGATTCGTACCTTCGTCTGCTGGTTAATTCAAATGCACTGGAAGGTCTAAAGCGCGGCGATTCGCCAGAACAGATCATGCGGTCCTGGGCGCCGAAGTCGGAGGAGTTTCGCAAGGCGCGGGGGCGCTTCCTGCTTTATTAACTGTTTGATGATTCTTGTTTTCTCCTGGTCACGCTGCGAGCGCAGCAGTTATACTCGCCGCCAAATTACGCAAGCTGCTGATTAAATGTGGAGGATATTATGATTAACGCAAATGAAACTCCCGCTACCGACTTTGAACGCAACCTGCTTGAGGCAGTCATGGAGTATTCGATGCTCAAGCATCCTTTTTATGTAGCGTGGACTGAAGGCAAATTAAGCCAATCGGTATTGGCGGAATACGCGAAACAGTATTACGCACACGTCCGGGCTTTCCCCACCTATGTAAGCGCAGTCCATTCACATTGTGACGATCTGCAAATCCGTCAGGAGCTGCTCGAGAATCTCATCGAAGAAGAGCGGGGAACTGAGAATCACCCGGAATTATGGATGCGATTTGCTGAGGGGCTTGGGGTCGCCCGCGAAGATGTCCGGAATACGGAACTGCTTCCGGCAACAGAAAACTCCGTGGCTCGGCTGAAAGCGCTGACGGCCAGCGAAGACTACCGCGACGGCCTGGCCGCTCTTTATGCTTACGAATCACAGATACCC
>DATKIS010000068.1:0-3592 GCA_035543975.1 Pyrinomonadaceae bacterium | reverse complement strand
ATCCGGCGTTCGCATCATTTTCGACATTCGCGGGCTAATGGCTGAGGAGTATGAGGACGCCGGCGTTTGGCAACGGGACTCGGCGGTATTCCGAGCAGTGAAGAAGTTAGAGCGCGCTGGACTCAAACGGGCGGACGGGATCGTGGTGCTGACCAGGCGAATGCGCGATTGGCTGGTCGGTGAGCAACTGGCTGCCGCAGAGAAGATCCAGGTGATTCCCTGCTGCGTTGACCTGATGCAATACCAGGAGAATGCCGGAGAAGATTCAATTAAGACTGGAACGGTGGGTGAAGCAAGCGAGCGGTTTGAAGTGGTCTATGCGGGTTCAGTAACCGGGCTGTACATGCTCGAGGAGATGGGCCGTTTCTTCGGAGAATTGCGCCAGCGGCGCCCCGGCGCATTCTTCCGAGTCCTGACCATGTCAGCGCCTGAACCAGTTGCGGCGGTGCTGCGCCAGGCTGGTTTGAATAACGAGGACTTTCAGATTGGCTCAGCCGCCGCCAGCGAAGTGCCGGCCATTCTGAGTCGCGCCCGGCTCGGCATCTCGTTTCGTAAGCCTACGTTTTCACAGATTGCAGCTTCCCCTACCAAGATTTCCGAATATCTCGCCGCCGGATTGCCTGTCGTGAGTAATCAGGGGATCGGAGATACCGACGAACTGCTGGAACGTGAGCGGGTAGGACTCGTCGTCGCAGACTTTGATAGCAATAACCTCGGGCCGGCAGCCGAGAGAGCGTTGGCGCTGGCGGATGAGAGCGGTATCGCCGAACGCTGCCGCGCCGCAGCAGAAAAGCACTTCGATCTCGACACCGTTGGTGGCGCCGGATACGTGGAGCTATATCGCCGCGTCGCCGTCTAGCAGCCTCTTGCCAGAACCGCCTGCGTTAGCGGGCGGTCCACAACCAATCGAGCTTGATAGTAAGCCGGGGCAAGGGCCGCCCGCTCACGCAGGCGGTTCTGACAGGCGAACGCCGGCGGTTACTCGGCAACCATTCGTGCTTGATTGCGCCTCAAAGCAGCGGCGAACCGGAGGGGGGATTAACTTGGGGCTGAACAAATCTCGAAGAAACATTTTAACGCTGACCGCAACCCTGCTGTGCAGCTTGTTGATGCTGAATGCGACGGCATCTCCCAGCGAACCCCAATCCAGAACGCGGCGTCGCACCGTGGTTGCCAATGACTTTCCGGGCGCTGACCTGGGCGCAAAGATTAATGCGGCGGGTCGTGAACTAGGCGCATCGCCAGGCGAAGTCCTGGTCAAAAACGGCGGCATCATCTCTACGCAGGTCATAGTAAATTTCGGCCACACCCTGCGTTTCCTGCCTGGGACTTACACGCTCAACACTCAGCTACTGTGGGAAGGTGCCTTCCTGCTCAAGTCGGGAACGACCGTGGTTGGATCCGGTTGGGACACCGTGATTGTAGAGCCGGCAAAGACCGGCTGGACCGTCTTCCAGTCTTTCAACGACATCCGATCCCGACCCGCGCACAGCGGTGCCGACTCAGATATCTCCGTTTCAAACTTGCAGATTAAAGGCGCCAATCCCGGCGTCGAAGGTGGCGTGCGTCAAACGGTTTCGCTGGGGAATTGTCAGCGTTGCCTGGTTGAGAACCTATGGCTCAACGGCACCGGCGTGATTGGCGTGCAAGCAGGGGGCAATTCGCTCAAGGGAAATCACGCGGCGGACGTGGCCATCAGAAAGAACCTGTTCACGCGGGTAGCCAGCCAGGCAGTTGCGGTCGTCAACGGGCGAGATGTGAAGATTGACGGTAACACCTTCGAGGCATCGGGGCGTTGCTGTTTGCAGGGCATGACCGCAATTGACCTCGAGCCAAACGAACCGTCAGACATCATCCGCAACATTGAAATCACGAACAACAGGATCGACTCCAGCAATTCGAGTTTTCTTCATGGCAACGCCATTCTGGTTCAGAACTCCGTGCGCACGAAACAATTCGGCCCGGTGCTGGTCAAAAACAATACTGTCATTGGCGGTGGGCTAGTCCCCAACAGTGCGGGCAATGTGGCCACCGGGATATACGTCGCCGGGTTTACCGAGGACGTTGACGTGATAGACAACGTCGTGAGCCGGGTTGCGCACAGCGGCATCCGTCTGGAAAACACGACGCGAAACCGTGTTTCCGGCAACCGGGTGGTTTCCGCAGGAACGGGTGGGATTCTCGCGTTCGAAGTCACCGACACAACCGACTCCGAAATCTTCGATAACGTCGTCATCGTCGATCCAAACTCGCCGCTCGGTAATGAAGTCATACAAGAGGCCGGTAAGTCCGCTCGGAATACTTATGCACGAAACTCCGGCAGCAAGGGCGTGTTGTCGCATACCACCACGCGCATCCGGCCTTGAATTTAACCCGGCTCGTCGGTCGATAAGAACAACCCACGAAATTACACCGAATTTCGCCAACCAATCTCATAAGTGTTGGTTTAATGGATCGTGGGTAGTGCTCGGTTAGTCTGTTGATCCGGGAAATAACTCCTTGCCGGCAATCGAATGGCGCTTTCTCTCTCTAGAGGGGTGTTTCTGTTCAGTGCGGCAAATCCGTGCGAGGTGGTATAGTAATTTTGGGGTGCTTTCTGAGCGCCCCTAGTTATCTTAAACTTGAGTATCTAGCTGTTCTGGGTTACAAGTGCGCGCAAGAAAATGACCGATAGCACACCAATTACTGGCGAAGCGAAGCCTTCCGACGAACTGGCCATTGACTTCGTCAAATCCAGTCTTTACCGCAATGTTAGCATTGACGGAATTTTTGGTGGATTAACGCCTAAGTTACAGATTCACATGGCGGTCTTCTCCGAGCACCAACCCTTACCTACGCGGATCGTCCACGAGTTGAAGGACGGACGTTTAGGGCAGGAAAAGGTTGAGAAACGCATCGTTTCAGGAGAGATGGAGCGTGAGTTAGAAGCTAGCATAACTATGTCCCCAGAAGTTGCACAGCTAGTCGTGCGTTGGCTTCAGGGGCAAATTGAACAGGTTAACGCCATGCGCAGAGCCGCAAGAGATGAGCGAGAAAAGGGGAAAAGATGAAGTACCGTACTCTGCTTCACGGCCAACCCTCCGAAGACGTGCTCAATGATCTCTTCTTGAAACGCCAACAACTAGTCGGGTCTGAGTCTGAACAACCTTTTTCAGTTGGTTATTATCGGAACCTGGTATCTGGCGATCTCTCAGACGAATTTTATGTTGGCGATGTTGGCCCTAGCGGCACAGTGGGTGGCACGCCGAATTCTGACCCATACGCTTCAGAATCAGCAATCCTAAACTCTGACCCAGACCCTTCAGAATCAGCAATCCTAAACAATGAAACATGGTCAAACATTTGGAATAAAGCAAGCCAATTCTCATTAGAGCCCGAAGACGATCCGGACTATACCTCTGTTCCCACAGCTACGGCTCTCGCTGCCCTTGTTACTTCACTAGGAAGCGCGATGAAGAAAGCAAAGCAGGTGTTACCACGCCCCTTGATTTCACCTGACGGACTCGGAGGTCTTAGGGTTGAATGGCGAATCAATGGTAGGCAGCTTAGGTTTATCGCCCGAGCCAACCAAGCGCCTTATCTCTATCATCAA
>DATKIS010000067.1:0-3091 GCA_035543975.1 Pyrinomonadaceae bacterium | reverse complement strand
GCTCTAGCAAGTATTGAAAAGAGGTTTGGCAAGGGCTCAATTATGCGCTTGGGTGAGCGCGAGATCTCCGATATTCCGGCAATCTCCACCACGTCGCTAAGTCTCGACGCTGCGGTTGGAGTTGGTGGTGTACCGCGCGGGCGCATTATCGAAATCTACGGCCCTGAAAGCTCGGGCAAAACCACTCTCGCCCTCCACATCGTGGCTGAAGCGCAAAAGGCTGGCGGAGTTGCCGCTTATATTGATGCTGAACACGCGATGGATGCTGACTATGCGGGTAAGCTCGGAGTGGACATCGATCAGCTTCTAATCTCACAGCCGGATTCCGGCGAACAAGCATTGGAAATTGCGGAAGCGCTGGTGCGATCTAATGGAGTTGACGTGATCGTGGTTGACTCCGTTGCCGCTCTAGTGCCGCGGGCAGAACTCGATGGTGAAATGGGAGATTCGTTGCCGGGATTGCAGGCACGTTTGATGTCGCAGGCGCTGCGCAAACTGACGGCTATAGTTTCACAGTCGAATACGTGCTTTATCTTCATCAATCAGATTCGCGAAAAGATCGGTGTGATGTTTGGCAGTCCCGAAACTACCACCGGAGGCCGAGCCCTGAAGTTTTACTCTTCGTTGCGACTGGATATTCGGAGAATTGGGGCAATCAAAGATGGAGACCGGATCGTTGGCAACCGCACGAAGGTAAAGGTGGCGAAAAACAAAGTGGCGCCTCCTTTCCGCGAATGCGAGTTTGACATCATGTACGGTGAAGGCATTTCCCGCGAAGGAGATGTACTCGACCTGGCCGTCGTGCAGAATGTGGTGGATAAGAGTGGTGCGTGGTTCTCGTATAAGGGTGATCGTCTCGGACAAGGACGCGAAAACTCAAAGGTCACCTTGAGAGAGAAGCCTGAAGTTCTTCGGCGCATTGAGCGGGAAGTAAAGGTAAAACTCGGCATGCCGGTCCGCGAAGAGAAGCCAGAAGTTGTACCCAGCGCCAAGGCTGCTGCCGCTGATAAGAAGTAGAAACGGGTTGAGAGCGTAATCAGCGTTCGACCGCGGGGTTGAGTCCCGCGGCCGAGCGCTTATTTATTGCCACTTTCCGCTTTACACTCACGCGCCCTAAACGGATAATCCGCCGCGGTAAGTAGGACAGAGATTGGTGTCTGTCTTTCTTGAGCAAGTCTGGCAGACAGGAATGCATTTCCTAACCATGAAATCCATTTTGATTAAAGGCGGAACGGTTTTAACGATGGATGACTCGGATTCCATCGTTCGAGGTGATTTGCTGATTCGCGACGGACGCATTAGCAGTGTCGGAGTAACAGGCGAAAGCGCTGACGAGACTATCGATGCGACGGGATGTGCGGTGTTGCCTGGGTTTGTGCAAACCCATATTCATCTATGTCAGACCCTCTTTCGCGGAGCGGCTGACGATCTGCCATTGCTGGACTGGCTTAAGAAACGGGTGTGGCCAATGGAGGCAGCTCATACTGCGAGTTCGGTGAGAGCCTCGGCCCGGTTAGGTGTTGCAGAACTGATCAAGGGCGGAACTACCTGCGCACTGTCGATGGAGACCGTGAACCATACAGAAGAGGTCTTCAAAGTGGTTGACGAATCTGGTTTCCGGGCCATCGTAGGCAAATGCATGATGGACAAGGGCGACGAAGTCCCTGCCGCCTTGCATGAACAAACGCAGGACTCTATCAACGAATCAGTTTCTCTGCTCACAGCTTGGCATGGTAGGAACGATGGCAGAATTGGTTACTGTTTCGCCCCACGTTTCGCGCTCAGTTGCACCCCAGGGCTACTGACTCAGGTGGCTAAACTCGCCAGAGAGCACGGCGTGATGGTGCATACGCACGCTTCCGAAAACAAAAACGAATGCGCGATTGTTGAGACTGAGACGGGCCGGCGAAATGTCGATTATCTGGATTCACTTGGATTGAGCGGTCCCCACGTAATGCTTGCTCATTGCGTTCATCTCGATGCTTCAGAATTTGAGGCTTTGGCAAACACCCAAACTAACGTGGCTCATTGCCCGTCGTCGAATCTAAAACTAGGTTCGGGAATAGCTGAGATCACGCGAATGCTTGAGCGGGGAATCTCAGTTTCGCTTGGTGCAGACGGGGCAGCCTGCAACAACCGGCTCGACATGTTCACCGAAATGCGAACCATGGCCCTTCTCCAAAAGGCGCTGCACGGGCCAGAGGCGCTTCCTGCTATTAAGGCACTGAGGATGGCCACGCGCGGCGGTGCAAAAGCCCTGGGGCTGGAAAAAGAAATTGGAAGTTTGGAGATAGGAAAGCGCGCCGACGTAATCGTAGTGGATCTCGATACTCTTCACTCGACCCCTCACGGTAGTGATCTTGTATCGGCACTAATGTATTCCGCCCAAACCACCGACGTGCTGAGCGTTGTTATTGACGGCCGGATCGTGATGAAGGACCGGAAACTGCTTACTTTGGATGAAAATACTGTGATGGCCGAGGCGGCGCGGGAGAGTAAGGAATTGCTACACCGGGCTGGTATCGAAGGCTAACAGCTCCAGAAGTCGGATTGCCAGGCTCTAGAGTGGAAGAAAAAGGGGCTCAAAAAGAGCTGTGCCAGCTCGAAGGTAGCGACTGCGGGGGGCGCGATCGGCGGCCGAGCTGGCACTGGCGGGCACTATCAATTTTGAATCGGATGTTGTCTTTCAACCGGACTGACGTTTGGGCGCCAACCCCATCCTCAACGGCGAGGATTATACACCTCCTCAAAACTGAGTCAACGGGTTTTTGTGACTAATCTGACAAACTTACTTTTTGGGCCTAAGTTGACAGTTCTTTTCCTGAATCCCTATACTACGCGCTCTTTCCTATCCAACCGGCCAGGTAGCTCAGTTGGTAGAGCGCGGCCCTGAAAAGGCCGGCGTCGGCGGTTCAAGTCCGTCCCTGGCCACCATTTTGGTTGGGATAAAGGGTAAAGGGGAACGGGAAAAGTCGTTGACTTACCCATTCCCCTTACCCTTTTCCCTTCTTATCTTGACCAATAGTGTTTAATTCTCTCTGCAAGGAAGTGGAACGGAACATAATCGGCCGTACGACCAGCTCGTCGGAGT
>DATKIS010000066.1:0-2311 GCA_035543975.1 Pyrinomonadaceae bacterium | reverse complement strand
ATTTACACCTTTCCAAACACGAGCCAGGGAGTAACTCATAATGAACCGTCTCTCTTTAAAGTCAGCCAATGTCCGACACACTTCAGTTTGTCGTTTGTTTGAATGCCATCCACGGGAACGACAGACTAAAGTGTGTCGTACATCGATTCGAACAATCGCGGCTTTGATGTTTATGGCGGTTATGGTAGTTCCCTCCTACAGCCAGGAAAAACCAGTGCAAGGTGCCCCTGAACAGACCAGCGAAGACTCTAAACCAGGAGATGCGAGGGCAAAGAGTACCAGCGAAGCCTTAACTACCCACGAGGTGGATCCCGAGCAGAAGGGTTCAAACCAGAGCACTACAAAACCCTTTGTTTTCCCAACCCGCCGTGAGCGATTCAATCGCTATGTCAAGAGCACGGTCGGCCCTTTCAGCCTGATTCATACCAGCATTTCCGCCGGCCTCAATCAATGGCGCGACAATCCGGAGGAATGGGAACAAGGCGCCTCAGGTTATGGAAAACGCTTTGCTTCGAGTTTCGGCCGGAACGTTATTCAGCAAACCGTTATTTATGGTTTGGATTCGGCACTCGGGCTGGACACCGGATTTAAGCGGAGCCAACACAAGGAAATTTTCCCGCGGCTGAAAGACGCGCTCGCCGCCAACATAACATCGCGCACCAGGACCGGTAGGCGGGTTATTTCTGTTCCCAAACTTGCCGGGGTATATTCCAGCGCGATCATCGCCCAAGAAGTGTGGTACCCGGCGCGCTATGACTATAAGGACGGCCTGAAGAGCGGCACCACTTCGTTGCTCACCGGTTTTGGCTTGAACCTAATACGCGAATTCGTCGTGCGCTTTTAGTTAGGGAAGAACGTCTACCCGACCTTACGGTCGTGGCCACTTACTGCAGGTCCTCCGGACCGCTCATTCTGAAATGCTATGAGTCTTTCGGATTCACAACAGACGCTCTTGCACTACCGAGTGTTGAGCAAGATCGACCGTGGCGGCATGGGCGAGGTCTACAAGGCCGAGGACACCAGGCTCGGACGCACGGTAGCGATCAAACTACTGCTCAAGTCCATCAATCAGGATCCATCTGCCCGGCGCCGCTTGCTGCTGGAAGCCCAGTCTGCTTCATCACTCAACCATCCAAACATCGTCACCATCCACGCCATTGAAGAGGAAGACGGTCTCGATTTCATAGTGATGGAATTTGTTGAGGGAGAGAATCTCCGCAGTGTGATCCAGGGCGGACCACTCCCGGTTCCCCGTCTGCTGGATATTGGTATTCAGATCGCTGATGCTCTGGCGGCGGCGCACGAAATTAACCTCATCCACCGTGATGTCAAATCCGCCAACATCCTGCTGAACCCGCGCGGCCAGGTGAAAGTACTCGATTTCGGTCTCGCCAAAGTCGTTCGAACTGTTGCCGACCGGGTCGATGATGAAGCGCCTACGCTGATGAACCTCACTGATGAGGGGACCGTGCTGGGCACCGCGGCCTATATGTCTCCGGAGCAAACCCGCGGGGAAGTTCTCGATACCCGTTCCGACATCTTTTCCCTGGGCTGCGTTCTTTACGAGGCCGCGACCCGGTCGTTGCCCTTTACCGGCCCCAGCATGCTGGCCGTGATGCACGCCATTGCGACCAACGATCCTCCGGCGCCAAGCCGCATCAGAGCAGACTTGCCACGAGAGTTTGATTTGATTCTGGAGCGGGCGCTGGCCAAAGACAAAGAGAGACGTTACGCATCAGGAGCGGAGTTGGCCCATGCCTTACGCAGTTTGCGGTCGACGTTCAGCGAGTGGCATGGCGGCCCGATTGTCTATGACCAGGATTTGATTGAAATGCCGGCGACTCCTTTTGTTGGCCGGGCGCCGGAGTTGGCCAGACTGGAAGGATTTCTGCAACAAGCTATCGATGGCAACGGCCGTTTGGTTTTCATCAGTGGCGAACCCGGGATTGGTAAAACTTCGCTTTCCGATGAGTTTCTCCGCCGGGCTCGCGCCCGGTTTCCAGGCTTGTTGGTTTCTCGCGGACGTTGCGTAGAACAGTATGGAACCGGCGAAGCCTATCTGCCGTTTCTGGACGCTCTGGGCGGACTGCTCGAGGGACAGTCGCGCGAGCGCTTGGCGGCGGTGATGCGAACTTCCGCTCCAACGTGGTGCGCGCAGCTGCCGGTCGCCTTCGCTTCCACGGCGGCCATGGAAAAGTTGCAGCAGGAAACGATTGGCGCCACGAAGGAACGAATGATGCGCGAACTCGGGGACGCATTAAGTATTTTCGCGACCACTTCCCCCATCGTGTTGCTACTCGAGGACCTGCAC
>DATKIS010000065.1:0-8567 GCA_035543975.1 Pyrinomonadaceae bacterium | reverse complement strand
GCTTGGACCTCCTCAGTACTTAGTTCGAATCTACGCGGCATTAACGGAAGTGGTATTCTAAAGCGAAAAGTCTGACTCGGCGAGAGCCGTGAAGAAAAAACACTTTCAAACTGGAAACGACGGTTTGGCTACTCTCAAACTATCCAAGACGCAACTGCGCTGGCTGAGTCTTCTTCCACTGACTTTTTTTGGCGCTCAGGCCATCCACTACTGGGAAATCAATCAACTAGGTCACATGCTCTGGATGTGCAATATCGGCAACCTGCTGCTGTCGATTGGTCTGTTTTTGGGTGAGGTAATTCTAATCAGGGTGGCGGTGATTTGGATGGTACCCGGTGTCGTGGTTTGGGCTCTTTATGTGGTTCCCACCTGGGGAATGCTGCTAACCGGTGACGCGAGTTTCGGGCAGTTCTTTGGAGTCTTGTCCTCGAGTCTCGCGCATTTGGGAGGCTTTTCCGTGGGAATGTTAGCACTGCAAAAGGTCAGGATGGATAAGCGGGCCTGGCTTTACGCGGTTATCTGGTACTTCGTGGTTCAACTCCTGTCGCGCTTATTGACGCCGGCGGAGATGAACGTGAACCTTGCCCATCGAATCCAGGATGGGTGGGAACAAAGCCTCAGCTCATACTGGAAGTTTTGGTTGTGCCTAACACTGATGGTAGGGCTCTGCCTTTGGATTCTTGGGTTTGTGCTTAGTATCCTCTGGCCTGACTTGAGTAGGCTCCAACGCAATCAGGTCGGCCCGAATTCCCTCTAACACAATCCAAAATCCTACGGGCGGCTGTTAGCAAGCTTCCTTCGCAGCACCGGAGGCGACGTTTGCGCCGCCGCATCAGTTGACGAATTTGCCGGGTTGAACACGTAACTGTCGCGCGTACGAACCGCCAGGTTAGGCTGATCCACTTTCACCCTCACCTGCCGGCGTTCACCGACTTGAGCCGGGTTTTTCGGATAATAACCCAGGCTGTACTGTCGTCGCAGTTCTTCAGCTATCTTTGCGAACGCGGAGCCAAGATTTTGAATTGAGTCGGCCTGATAACTGCGGGCGCCCGTTCGATCAGAGAGTTCCTGTAAATAGCGATTAGCTACTTCGTAATCCCCGCGGCTGGTTCCGGCTCCGCCACGTCCGCCCCCTCCACGTCCAGACCTGCCGCCGCCACCTCGGCTCATCCCCCCAAGAATCTGTCCCAGGATATCAATCGCGGAAGTTGAACCGCGAGAAGAGCCCGGCCAGTTTCCGCCGCCCCCGCCAACATCATTGAATGTGTCGTATTGCAATGGGTAAACCAGGGCATCGAGCTCCTCAGCGTCGCGAACGTTGCTGTCATAGGTGCCACGGCGGCTGGTCGTATCAACACCATCTGTAAAAAGCACGATCGCCTTGCGGCCAGAAACCCGACTAAGTCGTTCGTTCATGACCATGTCGACGGCGTCATAAAGCCTGGTGCCGTTGCCTGTCTTGGTACGCCGGATGGCATCACGAAGCCGATACCGATCGCTGGTGAACTCCGAGAGAACTCGCACGTCATCATCAAAAGATACCACCATTACCTGGTCGTCCGGTCGCAGTTGATTCACGAAGGTGATCGCCGCGTCCTGAATATCCTCTAGTCGAAAACGGGTGGAGCCGCTGGTATCAATCATCAGCACCAGCGAAAAAGGCTTATCAACTGAAGAGAAGAACGCCACGTCCTGTTCAACTCCTTCTTCCCAGAGTCGAAAGTCTTCCTTCTTTAGATTGGGAATGTACCTGCCATCGCGGTCCATCACGCTCACCGGCAGGGTGACCAGCGTAGTGTTGACCTTGATGACGTCGCCCGCGTCTACTTCTTCAGGGCCGTCGTTTACCTGCGCCGTGCTGGGTTGAGACCCAGGAGTTCGCGTAGCTCCCCCCAAGACCGGTGGCCGGGCAGGCGTCGTGGCTTCGTTTACCGTCGGTTGGGATTCTGCTCCGACTCGACGAGGACGCGATTGCGCGCGCAAAACGATCGCACCGGCTGTGAAAACAGCGAGCAACAGTAAGTAAGATGAGACGGTCTTTATTAGGCGTTTATGATTGGTCATGGGCAAGCTCCGAATTTATCTTTCACGCGCAACAATGCACCCAGCTTGGATGCATAGACGCTGAATAGGATGCTTAACCTGGCGATTGACCAGAGGAGAGAAGGCTTAGCACGCCCACCTTAACGCGGCTGCGCAGATGTCGCAAGGCCCAAAACCTGGTTGGTCGCTCAATTACCCTAACCAGCAACTCGCCTGGAGGCAGAGTTTCGCCTTAAACGTCGCAGATAGCGGGGATATGTGCGATGATCCGCGGTCTGCCAATTCAGCTTATGAAAATAATCCGACATCTACACTACTGGTGGTCGCTCACTGTGGCGGGAACTTTATTGCTTTTTTTGGGTCCGCCGATCCTTTTCACTGCCTGGCTGCTGAACAAGCATGAACTAGTCTATCCGTGGGCGTTTTTTGGGGGCCGCAACTGGCTGCGGCTGAGTGGAATGAAGGTTTCTATTCGTGGCCAGGAATATCTCGATCAGAATGCCACATATGTCTTCGTCGCCAACCACCGTTCCTATCTGGATACCGCCACGCTCTTTGTATACACAGGACGCCGGCTCGGTCTGCTCGCGAAGAAGGAACTACTCAACGTTCCCATCCTGGGGGTTGGGATGGGTTTCGTTAACATCATGGCAATTGATCGATCCAATCGAGAGCGAGCCCTGAAAACCGTGGAAGCTGCAACCGCTCGAATTCGTTCCGGCAGGTCGTTTGGAGTATTTGCGGAAGGCACCCGGGCGAAGCCGGGCGAGTTTCTTCCATTCAAGAAAGGGGCGTTCTATATGGCCGCCCAGGCCGGAGTGTCCATTGTTCCAATCGCCATCAAAAACACGGACCACCTGATGGGTAAAGGGACAGGGGAGGCTAGACCCGGAACTATCGAGATGGTCATGCTACCGCCGGTTTCAACGGAGGGTGTCTCAACTGACGCAGATGTAAAGCGGCTGGTTGACCGCATTCACTCGTTAATAGGCGAGGAACTTAGGGCCCCACCGGCGGCGGAAAAGTCCACTTGAATTATGGCTTATTCGGGGTTTTCGCCGGTGGTTTAGTTTCCGTCTTCTGAGTGTCAGGCTCATCAACTTCGATGATCTTGACGTCTGCTCGGGCTGGCGCAAAGTCAGAATAGCGAACTTTCATTCGCACATGGAGGGTGTCGCCGCTATCGTAGAGCAATTCCTCGTCAGCGTAAGAATAGGTCGGGAACCAATACTTACCGCCAAACTGTTCCCGGTAGGTTTCGACAACAGGAAACTTGTTGATTTTTGTTTCAGGCACTCCCTTACCCTTGGTTTTGACGATTTGGAGATCCTGATCTTCAACCCACACCCGGCCCACAAAAAGGCGTTCTTTGGACTTCTTCGGATCGGGAACAACTTTGGGAGTCACATCAAAGACGTAAAGATTCAGTTCATCAATCTTTTCTTTCCCCACATATCGAATGTCATATTTGCTTAACTTTGACGGCTCAAGCGCGAATGGCTGAATTCCTCCCAGGTCGTTCAAGTCTTCCTGGGTTACTGCTCCAAAGGAAGGCATCGGAAAAAAGCTTATTTTTTCATATCGGTTTCCCTGGTCGTCAAAAGTGAAGAAGGATACTCGGTGATATTCTCCCGTTACCTGCCCTCCCATGCCGATGCTTTGAAGTACGGCATCGCGCTTGAACGAGTACTGGTTTAGCGCCAGGCGAAACTCGGTTTCCTTTGCAGTGAATGCCCTCAGTATGCGGTCGATTTCGGCGGGAGACATGTCACCGGAGGGTCCCGCAGAGTTCTGAGCCAGAACTACCGGGGCAACCACAAAGAGGGAAAACAGCAGCGCCACGACCGAATTGATTAAGCTTTTTCTGACCATCTTACATTCCCTTAACAACACCAAGATTTTCTTACCCACAGCGCAAATACCAGGAGGAACTCCAGTCAGATGCTGGGAAGGAAATACATGTTGCCAGCGCACCAAACCGCGAATGGACGGAGGAAAGTTAGAAGGCCTGATCTTTGCCCAAGAGATTACTGTTTCTTATTGCAAAGTTCCATGCATTTGTTGTAAGGTGCACCGCATTGAAGCGGTTAGCCCCTGATTCGCCAGATTCGCTGCCTGTAACACTGCCTTTGGGTTTACCAGTAGTTGCGGAAGGGCACTCAATTCACTAGGAAGGGGTCCTGCACAAACAGATTAGAAAGGTCCTCACGTCGGTAGAATGGCAACGCCCACATAGTCCTTTGCAACATCAAGCGTGAAAGCGCTTGAAAAGCAACGCAGAGCGGCCGCGTTGCTGCAGGGGATGGACGTTACGATCAAGCTTTGGGAGGAGCCTGATCCTAAGCCGGTAAACCGATGATGTGCGCGGCGGCGACTGCTCCCTCTGGGCGGAGTAGTAATTATGCCGCCGCGCGCACCCCAGCCGATCTTTTAGAAGTTCCGAGCAAACCTTTGCGCCCATCACTCAATCAATAAAGCGGCGGATTGTACCATCGCCGTCGCGCGCGGGAAGATTTTCTTCACTCGGTGTCAGGCGGCAAACTCTACGTCAACACGGTTCGGGATAATTCCCTTCTCAAAACCTTCATTGAGAATACGTCGAACTGCTTCGCGGCCACGTTCCGTGTAATCGAGAGTTAAGTCGTTTACCCACATCGCCACAAATCGGTCTGCCAGACGAGGATCCATGTCGCGCGCAAACTGCATGGCATACTCGAGAGCATCTTCGCGATTGTCCAATGAATAGCGAATGCTATCCCTGAGACAATTGGACACCTGCTGGATAATCTCGGGACCGAGATCGCGGCGAATAGCGTTCCCGCCCATTGGCAAAGGCAAGCCCGTCCTTTCGTGCCACCACTCACCTAAATCCAGGATTTTGTGCAAACCGAGTGACTCGTAAAAGAGTTGTCCCTCATGTATCAGCAGGCCCGCATCGCATCTGCCGCTTTGTACCGCATCGATGATCTTGTCGAATGGCACTACTTCATATTGGAAATCGGAGTTGAAGATTCTTAGTGCCAGGAACGCGCTGGTTAGGATGCCTGGAACCGCAATCTTAAGTTGAGATATGTCCCCAGGCCTGCCCGGCTTTTTGGAAACGAGCACCGGGCCATAGTTGTCTCCAATAGAAGCGCCGTGTGGCAGAAGCACGTACTTGTCGGCAATATAAGCATATGCGTGGAAGCTGATAGCGCTAACATCGTATGTGCCTCTAAAGGCCTCTTCGTTTAGCGTCTGGATGTCTTTCAGGACATGCGTGAAGGTAAGATTGCCCGTCTCAAGCTTGTTCGTTGCCAGCCCATAGAACATAAATGCGTCGTCGGAATCCGGCGAGTGTGCGACCGAGATTGTTTTAGTTTCTGTGATTGTTGACATTGGAAATTTCAGTTCAGGGTTTCAGTCGTTAGGTTCGGCAGATTAGACCAGACTAACACTGCCAGGCGAGTTGCTCGGCGTCTTACTTCGGTCTATTGGATTGTAAACGGTATCGCGTTCGACAGCTTCGAAACCGGCTTCCTCGATCAAGGTAACCAGTTCAGTTCGAGACATCTTTACCTCATTGTTGGATTCGATCGAATAACTCTCAGAAAGCTCGCCACCATCGGTGATAGTTCCGTCTATGTCGTTTGCGCCGTAGTGTAAGGCAACCTGCGCCAAGCGCTTGCCCAACATCACCCAGTAGGCTTTTATGTGGTCGAAATTGTCCAGCAGTAATCGCGAGACCGCCATGGTCTTTAGGGAATCGACGCCCGAAGGCCCAGGCAAATGCGACAGTTGAGTCTTCTCCGGATAAAAAGCCAGCGGAATTAGACATTGAAAACCGTGGGACTGGTCCTGTTGCGCCCGCAGCCGCAGCAGATGGTCAACTCGATCTTCAGTCGACTCAATATGCCCATAAAGCATCGTTGCATTTGTCTTCAGACCGGCGCCGTGAACCTTCCCCGAAAGCTCGAGCCAGCGATCCGCGTCACATTTATGCGCGCAAATCATGGAACGCGTCGGCTCCCGAAATATCTCGGCTCCGCCACCCGGACAAGAATCCAGTCCAGCTTCGACTAGTTTCCCGATTACCTCTTCGTCGCTCAACTTATAGAAGTGGGCAAAGTGATCAAATTCGACCATCGTGAACGCTTTAAGGTGGAGCTGAGGGTAGTGACTCTTGAGCTCGCTCAGCAAGTCGGTGAAATAACTGAAAGGCAGTTTGGTGTTTAGTCCGCCTGTGATGTGAAGTTCGGTTGCGCCTTCTTTGACGGCCTCGCCGGCAATACGCAGCATTTCATCGATGTTATGTGTATAGGCGTCGGCTTGTCGCGGTGTGCGATAAAAACCACAGAACTTACAGTCGGCATAGCAGACGTTGGTGGGATTCAAATGTCGATTGACGTTGAAGTATGTGGTTCTACCATGCTTCCGTCGCCGAATGCTATCGGCCAATTTGCCCAGCGCCGGCAGGTCGTCAGTGGCAAAAAGAGCCACACCATCCTCGAAAGAAAGTCGTTCGCCGTTTTCAACCTTGGCTGCCACCGCGGACAGGTTTTGGTCATGGGAAATATTCATGAAAGGGTCCTTAGTAGGGCGGCTCCGCCGAATGTCACGAACAGAATCAAACTAACAAACGCGTTCGTAGTAAAGAAGGCCGCATTAAGTTGGGTTAGATCATCGGCCCGCACCAGTCGATGCTGATAAATAAGTAATATCCCCGTAGCTATCACCCCGATGAGGGCGAAAACTCCAAGGCGAGTGGTCAGGTACAGGGCCAGGAGCGCCGCAAACGCGCCCAAATGGAAACCACGAGCTATCCAAAGGGCTCCGGCAATGCCGAAGCGCCTGGGGATGGAATGCAACCCGACCTTCACGTCAAAGTCGTAATCCTGACAGGCATATAAGACGTCGAAACCGGCAGTCCAGAGAAGGACGACCAGCGAGAGTAGGAGCGGCACGGGACTATCCAACGCACCCCGAACGGCAATCCAAGCTCCGGTCGGAGCAATTGAGAGACACCAGCCGAGCAATACATGGGAGAGCAACGTCCAGCGTTTGGAAAAGGAATAAAGCAACACACTGGCGAGCGCAACGGGCGCCAGAATCAATGTCAATCGATTGAGCATTGCCGCTGCTACGAAGAAGAGCCCGGCCGAGACTGCGGTAAACGCCCATACAAAACTGACTGATAAGAGTCCGGCCGGAATCGCCCGACTAGCGGTGCGGGGGTTGAGCGCGTCGTAGCGCCGGTCCGCTATGCGATTAAAAGCCATTGCCGTAGAGCGAGCGCCTACCATGGCAAGCGTAATCCAGAGTACCTGCCTGGGAGTCGGCAATCCATTTGCTGCCAGCACCGCTCCGAGAAACGCAAAAGGGAGCGCAAACAGAGTGTGCTCGATCTTGATCATCTCGAGCGTAACTCGAATGTTTTGGAGGAAGGCTGACATATTTAGGCTAGTCTTCGGACACGCTGATAAGCTCGCCTGTTTGTTCCTTCAAACCTTTCCACTGGGTGGCTGGCGAATGCGGGACGCCCAGGTGATCGAGAATGCGGAAGACCAAATGGTCTACCAGCGCTTCAATTGTTTGGGGTCGATGATAGAAACCGGGACTTGCCGGAATAATGTGGGCGCCGGCGCGAGACAGGCGCAGCATGTTTTCGAGGTGAATGGCGTTGTAGGGAGTTTCACGCGGAACCAGAATCAGTTTGCGGCTCTCTTTTAAAGTCACATCCGCCGCTCGATGGATCAGGTTTGTTCCGGCTCCGGAAGCAATCGCGCCGAGCGTGCCCATTGAGCATGGAACGACGACCATGCCTTCCTGCGGATGAGATCCCGACGACGGGCGCGCGGCCATATTGTCGAGACGCTGTAGATGGATTAGCCGCGACTCTGCCGGTAGGCCGATCCACTGGTTGATTGTTCGTTCATCCGCATCCCTTAGGTTAACTCCAAGTTCAACTTTCGCAACTGTCTCCGCTGCGCCGGAAAGAATCAGATTAATCCGCTCAACGACGCCGCTGGCGGCCATATGCTGCAGAGTTCGTTGGGCGTAGATTGAGCCCGAAGCGCCAGTGATTGCTACTGTAAATTCCATTTCGTTGCCAACTCGATCTTACTTTGCGAATAAGCCAAGCGCAACTGAGGCAGGAGGCAGGCGCAGAAGGCAGAAGGCAGAAGGCAGGAGGCAGAAGGCAGAAGGCAGAAGGCAGAAGGCAGGAGGCAGGTGCAGAAGGCAGGAGGCAGAAGGCAGGAGGCAGGAGGCAGGAGCAGGAGGCAGGCGCAGAAGGCAGAAGGCAGAAGGCAGAAGGCAGGAGGCAGAAGGCAGGAGGCAGGCGCAGGAGGCAGGAGCAGGAGGGAGGAGCAGGAGGCAGGAGCAGGAGGCAGGAGGGGGCAGCCGCAAGAGGTGGCCATTCCTGCCGACTGCCGCCTGCTCCTGCCGCCTGCTCCTGCCTCCTGCTCCTGCCTCCTGCTCCTGCCTCCTGCTCCTGCCTCCTGCCTTCTGCCTCCTGCCTTCTGCCTTCTGCCTTCTGCCTTCTG
>DATKIS010000064.1:0-2791 GCA_035543975.1 Pyrinomonadaceae bacterium | reverse complement strand
TATAGAGCTTGTCCAGGTGGTAATTGATCGCGTAGTCAGTATCTTTCAGAATGTGGCCGGTCAACACTGCCACCACCTCCTCATCCGCTCGGATCACGCCACTCGCCACCAGCCGCTTAATACCGGCAACCGTGGTTGCCGACGCCGGTTCGCATCCGACTCCGTCGCGCCCAATCACCGCTTTGGCGTCCGCAATCTCCTGCTCGCTGACACTGATCACGCTTCCGCCTGACTCAACCACCGAACGCAGCGCTTTTTTCCACGAGACCGGCGCCCCAATCTTGATTGCCGTCGCCAGGGTTTGCGGATGCTCGACCGGAGTCAGGTCAGCAGACTCGTTGGCAAACAAGCCGGCAAACGGCGCGGAGCCCTCCGCCTGGACCACGCTGAGCCGTGGCAAACGATCGATAAGCCCCAGTTCCTTAAGTTCCCTGAACCCTTTGCCGAGCGCCGAGCTATTTCCCAGATTTCCGCCGGGCACAACTACATGATCCGGCACGCGCCAGCCACGCTGGTGCAACAACTCAACGGCTACTGTCTTCTGACCCTCGATGCGAAACGGGTTGATCGAATTCACCAGATAGATGGATTCGTCCTCGGCAAGTTCGCGGATCACCCGCATCGCATCATCAAAATTGCCATCCAGCTCGAGCACCACCGCTCCATAATCGAGACTCTGGGCCAGCTTGTTATGACTGATCTGCCCGCGAGGCACGAGGATGGCGCACTGCAGATGGGCGCGCGCTGCATACGCAGCCAGGCTGGCCGCGGTATTACCGGTGCTGGCGCAAACCACCGTCCGCGCCCCCAAGATGACCGCTTGGGTCACCGCCGCCGTCATACCGGTGTCTTTGAACGAACCCGTCGGATTACAGCCCTGGTGTTTGAGGGTGAGCGCGTCGAGTCCAGCGTAAGCGGCAGAGCCCGGCGCCTCGTAGATTGGTGTATTGCCTTCAGCCAGACTCACAATCGGAGCGTCGGCCGCGAACGGCAACAACTCACGATAGCGCCAAACCCCACTGCGATCGGCAGCGTCAAACGAGGTCAGGCGACTGGTCCAGACAGCCCGCAGTCCTTCAGCGTCTCCAGCGGCGCGAACTACGAGGGTCACATCCAGGAGTCCACCGCAACGCGGGCATACATAGAGCCGCTCGTTTACACCGAAGCGCGCGCCGCATGCGGGATCTATACAAAGCTGCCAGGCCGCGTCTAATCCGCGTTCGGGAAGCTGCTCAGTTTCAATCATAACGGGAACCCCGGCGCGGCCCCCGCACTTGGGTGAGGTGCGCTGGCCAGCGCGCTTTCACTTTCAGCCGACTCGAAACGAGAAGCCCGCCTTTGCAGGCCAAACTCACTGTGGAGCGCCTGAACCACCTCGCGCATTTGGCCCAGCTCAACTACTAACGAAACGTTGTATTCCGAAGAACCCTGGGCGATGGCAATGATGTTAATACTCCGCCGCCCCAGGGCGCTAAAGGTCCGGCCGGCAATCCCGGGCATGCCGCGCATTCTCTCGCCAACCACGGCGACGATGGCGATTTCAGGGTTAACGTTGATGTGTTCGACCTCTTTGTGTGCGAGGTCGGCGGCAAATGCGGCACGAAGCTCGGCGACGGTGCGTTCGGAATCTCCCGAATCGATGATGAAGCAGATGTCGTTTCCCGATGACGACTGGGAAATCAGCAGCACATTAGCTTGAGCGTTGGCAGCGGCGGTAAACGTTTTGGCCGCGACTCCCGGCAATCCAACGATGCCTCTGCCGCCAACTGTAATCAGCGTCACGTTGCTCATCGCCGTGATGGCTTTCACGCCGCGCCTGGTGGGATGGCCGGTCGCCGTTATTTGAGTGCCGCTTCGCTCAGGAAAAAAACTGTTGCGAATCCAGACTGGAATGCCGGCTTCGGAAACCGGCCGCAGTGTTTTTGGATGAAGAACTTTCGCACCGAAGTAAGCCAGCTCCGCCGCTTCGTTGTAAGAGATCTCCTGAAGGGTGCGCGCCTCCGGTACCAACCGCGGATCGGCAGACAACACGCCGTCCACATCAGTCCAGATAATTATCTCTTTTGCATCGAGCGCCGCTCCGAGAATTGTGGCGGAGTAGTCTGAACCGCCGCGGCCCAGGGTGGTTAACTTTCCATCAACCGTGGCCCCGATGAAACCGGTAACGACGGGGACTGACCCTGCGGCCAGCAGCGGCGCCAGTTTCCCAGCCGCACGTTCGCGGGTTTCGGCCATCAATGGTTCGGCGCGCCCGGGTTGATTGTCAGTAACGATCAAATCAGTGGCGTAGACCGCCAGTGCTCTAACTCCTGATTCACGCAACGCACTCGCTAACAACCTGGCGGAGAGTCGTTCACCCACGCTGGAAATGGCGTCGAGCGTGCGCGGCGTCAGTTCACGCAAAAGGGCGGTGCCCCGGCACAGGCTGGTTACCTCTTCGATAATCGGTCCCAGTTCGGCGGCCAGTCCAGCGCGCTTCTCGACGTCAGCCACCAAAATCTCAATCGCGTCATCATGTTGCTTTCGCAGTGCCTCCGCCAACCGGCCGGCTGCGTCGATGTCGCCGGAAGCAGAGGCGTGGGCCGCTTCAATGAGACGGTTAGTCACACCGCCCATCGCCGAGACAACTGCTACCACCAGACCTTCCCTGGCTGCCCGCGCCACGATCTCGGCAGCGCGGCGAATGCATTCAGCATTACCGACGGACGTCCCACCAAATTTCATCACTTGTAGCTTATTGTCGGTCATTAGATAACTGCTTCTTTCCGTGGCTCATCGGCCAATTCTTCTG
>DATKIS010000063.1:0-5050 GCA_035543975.1 Pyrinomonadaceae bacterium | reverse complement strand
GAGTTCGCTTTTGCAGGTCGCGGCGAGGAAAGAGCGGACCGATCCGACTCCGGTCACCTTGCAAGCTGCGTTGGTCCTGACGGCGCCTGATTCTATTCTCTGGACCATCGAGCGGGCGTTCACGTCTACGTTGGTTGACTTGCTGGCGTAGAGTTCGCAAGAGGGTTCTTTGTTCATCAGTCAGCACCCGCCGGATTCTGACTTCCGTCAGGATTCTCATTCGCATTGCCGCCGCCTGTGCTGCTGAAGACTCACGCATGCGTTGTTCGACCACCGCTTCATCGGGATTGTCAGATTCCAAAACCAATTCGAGGGCGCGATTGGTTTCGCGAACGCGTTCACCCATGGCTGCTCGCTCTTTCTGGTTCTCCTGCCTGATGGTCCTTATTTGCTCGCGTTGTTCGGGGGTCAGATTTAGTTGCTGAATGGGGTCGCCCGCCAGGCGGCGCTGTTGAAGAGCCGGCGACGGAGTCTCTTGCGGCCGGAGGGTCTGGCCGATGGAGGGCCCCGCAGTCAGGAAGACGAGCGCCGCAATCAAGAATAGGGGTTGTCCGTTGTAACTTTTCATAGAAACCTCATCCGCAATTTGTTTTCAGGCCTGCTCCAACCGGGGAGCGGCTACTGGTTGATCCGGTCATCCAACCAATCAAGGTCACCGTCGGTTGGATTCTCGATCAACCTCAAATCCGCTGCCAATTGTTGGCGTTCAACTTTTGACAATGGACGTCGCGCGGGTTGCTGAGGTCCCACCGCAGCGATTTGGGCCTTTATAACCCTCTTACGAAAAACGCGATTGGACGTCCCGTCGGCAACCGTATTGGCATTTGGCGTTGAAGTGGTGGAGTTCTTTATCCCTTGCAGCTCATCCTGAACGCGGCGCTCGACGGCTGCCCGGAATTCCTGCTCCGAACGCGGTTGGGCTTGGGGGCTCGTCGCAATTGGCGGCGCCGGAGTCTCTCGCAGTCGACCAATCGCCAGAACCGCAAATAGACAAAACAGCACAGAGGCAAAACCGACGGCGCCCTTCATCCAGAGCGGCGAGAGATTGAAAAACTCCCGCAGAGCATTTAAGGCGCTCGGCTTTGCGGCCCCAGACCTGACCACCACCGCAGGCTCAAACGCAGGCGAGGTCATTCCTCCAAGCGCTTCATCTCTCCAGGCGCCAACTGATTCACGGATATTGGTGAACTCGGCCAGCTCTGAGACACATGACCTGCATTCCTGCATGTGGTTCTGGAAATCCGAACTCGCGCTCCGATCCAGTTCGCCATAGAGATAGGCAATCAGATCGTTCTCTCGTCCACAACCCTCGATGTTTACTTCTTCTTTCATTTCCTCACTCCGCATCAAGCTGCATGGTCGGCAAATTTCTGCAGTCGCATCTGCAATTGCCGTAACGCCGTATAAAGTCGACTTTTTACTGTGCTGAGGGGCAAGTCCAGCGCCTCCGCTATTTCCTTGAACGTTAGTTCCTCGAATTCTTTCATAACAATTACCTGACGTAAGTCGGGAGGGAGACTATTTACGGCCCGCCTTACCGCGGCTGTTCTTTGCCTGCCTTCTACAACCCGGGCCGGCGAATACTTACTGGGCGACGCGAAGCTAGAGGCATTCTTTTCCTCTTCGGTCTCGAGCGCGCTTTCACTTCTTACTTTTGCCCGTCGCTGACGCGTAATGCATTGGTTCACAGCGATCCGGTGGAGCCACGATGAGACTTTGGCTTCACCGCGGAACGCTCTCAGGTTTCGAAACGCTGCCAGGAAAGTTTCCTGCGTGGCATCCCTCGCGTCCTCCTCCCGGCCCAGCATGCCGAATGAAAGCGCGAAGATCCGACGCTCCCAGCGCTTTACGATCTCGCCGAAGGCCTCTGCGTCGCCCGTTAACGCACGTTCTACGATCTGCTCGTCGCTCGTAGCGATTCCCATCCTCTTCATTCGCGCAGGCTCGGTGCTTACGTTCGAATTTCAAGAGCGCGCACCTTAAACGCCGGCGTTGCGCTTCAATGCTTTAGACGTAAGTCGTACCAGTTAAGTCTATTAAAAAGCGAAGATCTGCCTCGCTCGGCAAATTCTCAGGCGAGCGGCACAGAATCCAGTGGAAACAGATAGACGGAAGCCAACTTGGTTTAACAATCGTTGACACTCCTAAGTTTACTCTACATAATGCAGTGCGGCCATTCCGGCCACCGCCCGCACTAAAGTCCTTCCCAGAAAAAAGCTTCATTTTTCAGGGCCAAACTCAAATACTGTGCTGATAAAGATAGGGCGAATTCGCCTGCTATACATAGTTCTCGGTGTCTTGCTGCTCGTTGGCCTCTTGCCGCTGGCCTTCACGGGGACGTTGCTGTCCTCACGTACGGCTGAAGAGCTCCGGTCAGTTGAGGGCCGCTATCAGGCCCAGCTCGTTCAGGACAAGGCCCGGCAAATCGAACTTTACGGACAGCGATATCGCGACGTGGTCACCGGCCTCGCCCGTGCCTTTGAGATATCAGGGGGCATCCGCAGCTTGAACGACGTTGGCTACGACTCCCGCCTGCAAAAGACACTCGAAGAGGATCCCAACTTGATCGCCCTGGCGATTTGGCCAGTAAGCGGTGAGCTCCATCGGGCATTCCAGCTTGATGTCATACAACGCGACGAGGTGGATCAGCGGGTCAGCGAGGTCTTGGCAAAGATGAGTGGACGCGGAATAGTTGTCAGCCGGCCCCAGATCATTCGATCAGGACAGGAGATGGCACTCACCGTGGCCGCTCCCGTAATGGGTGGTCCGAGCGGTCGAGAGGTGATCGCCGCCGTCGTTGCCATAGTTTCATTTCAAGAGGTGTTCAAGGCAGTTCATCAGGCTACCTCGAGAAGCGAACGCGAATTACTGGATGCCGGCCTCCCGGTCGTGTTTGTGGTAGACCAAAACGGACGAGCGGTGGCGCATCCGGAGGCAAGCGTAGCGTTTTCGGAAAAGCCGATGACTGATCTTAAGGTTGTGCGAGACTGGCAAGAGTCAGGCGATAAGGTCCAGTCGGCACTGGAACCCTTCGTTCTGTTCAGGGACGGCAGATCGGTGGAGATGTTGGGGTCCTACGCGACTGCCGAGTTGGACAAGAATTCCCGGCTCGGAGTTATTGCGATTCAAGACGCCTCCGCCGCACTTGGTTCGGTCACCGACATGCGGCGGCAAACCATCCTAATCAGTTTCGTTGCTGGAATGTTGACCCTGGCAATCGGTTTCTTCTTTGCGAAGAAGTTGACACAGCCGGTACAAGAGCTGGCTCTGGGAGCGCATCGCATTGCGTCAGGCGACTTTTCGCAGCGTATCAAGGTTCGCAGCCGAACCGAGTTGGGCCACCTGGGCGACTCGTTTAATCTGATGACCGACCAGCTCGAGCACTACATCAAAGACCTGCAGCGCTCGGCTGATGAAAACCGGGAGTTGTTTCTCGGCACGGTAAAGAGTCTAGCAGCAGCCATTGATGGTAAGGATCCGTACACGCGAGGTCATTCAGAGCGCGTCTCGAGATTATCAGTGGCGATAGCCCAGCGTTTGGGGATTAACGACGACGAATGCGAAAAGATCAGAATTAGCGCGCTGCTGCACGACGTGGGCAAAATAGCGATTGACGATGCCATCCTGAAGAAACCGTCCGCGCTGACTGATGACGAATTTGTGATCATGAAGCAGCATCCGCAGAAGGGCTACAAGATCATGTCGCAGATAGCCGCCATGAAAGAGTTTCTGCCGGGGATGTACATGCATCATGAGATGGTTAATGGCCAGGGTTACCCCCAGGGATTGAAGGGCGATGAGATCCCGCTCATGGCCAAGATTGTGGCGGTGGCCGACACTTTTGATGCGATGACTACGGACCGCCCCTACCAGCAGGCTATGAAGTTTGAAGACGCGGTAAAGCGCATTCAGAGCTTCGAAGGGACCCGCTACGACGAGAAGGTGGTATTAGCTTTCGTGCAGGCTTGCGAAGCGGGTCAGATCCGGCCCGGTTCAGTGAAACTCAGGAAGCGCCTGGTGCCCGAGTCGCGTATGCCGTTGCAATCGTTGCCTGCCGGCAGCGATGTTGAGCCGGTCAGAGTTGCTTAATCAAAGAGTTTCTAATAGCATCCAGTTTCATCTCGCAGCCGCGTCCTTTTTGAGGACGCGGCTGTTGCGCTTATAATCATCATTTCGACCAATAGCACTAATTCTTGACGGACCAATCCTATGAGGCTTTTCTGGAAACGAAAAAGTAGCGATCAGTTTGTATCGCTCAAACTAAACGAACCTTTGCCAGAGAAGGCGACGGGTGACGCCCCCGAAAAAGGGGCTCCGCGAGAAGTTGAGCGAGCGTCGCCCGCCAGGACGAGCTCTCCTTCGGCGCCGGCCTCCAGTGATCTAGCGACCCGACTCGATCCTGTCGCAACTGGCGGCGGACCAACACCCGTTCCAGCCGAGGTGATCACCCCAAAAGCACCAACGCCCGAAGCTCCAGCACCATCTCCAGCTCGTGAGGAAGCGAGCAGAGTCGCGCGATCGGCGCCCGCCGCATCTGTGGCGACGCGCTCTCCATTCCAGACCTCTGTTCTGGGGCTGAATCTTTCGATGGAAGAACTTCAGGCCCAGGAAGCAGCGCTGGAACAGGAATTCTCAGCACGGTTTCGACGGGCCGTGTCGGCTACCCGGGAATCGCTCTCGGAAAGACTCGACACCGTTTTCCAGGGTCTCAAACAAATCGATGAGAACTTGCTGGACGAGCTCGAGGAAGCCCTGATCGCCGCGGACATCGGTGTTGCTACCACCCAGCATATTTTGGAAACGGTCAGGCGTGGCGTTGCCCGCAAACAGATTAACGATCTGGACGCGCTGAAGAAGGCAATCAAAGATGAACTCCTCAAGATTTTGCGGCAGTCGGAAAATCAGGGAGTTGCTTCTGAAACGAGCGTGGCCGCCAACGTTTCGCCTTACGTGATGATGATCGTCGGGGTGAATGGCGTCGGCAAGACAACTACCATCGGCAAACTTGCCCAGCGAATCAAAGCCGAAGGCAACGATGTATTGATTTGCG
>DATKIS010000062.1:0-5607 GCA_035543975.1 Pyrinomonadaceae bacterium | reverse complement strand
GATGTCACATTTACGATCTTACAGGACAAGCGCTCAGACGTGCGCAATGCGGTCTGGTACATGCCCGAGCATGCCGAAGCGATTATCGCACTCGGAAATTTGGGAAGCTCCAAAATCAGCGCGCTCGTGAAGTTTTCAAATGGAGACGATGAGGAAGTGGAGGTGCCGGCACACGGTACTCGATTGATTCGGAGGCGCTCAGAGAAGTCTCGCGGGCGCACGAACGGAGAAGGTGAAGCGGTTACGATCGAGGCTGAAGGAGCGGATGGTAATCTCATTACTGCAGGTGCAGTCACGGAAATGGATGGAGGTTTTACCAGCAGCATCCGATTCTACGATACCCAGAACGTCGCGCAGCCTAATCTTTTTGCAACGAGCTTCCGGTTGAAACGTGTCAAACCACGAATGCTTCTTCGCAACACCGGAACCGAAACAATCGCAGCCATCCCTAGATTCCTACCGGTGTCTGGCGAGCCAACAAATTTTGTCGATCTTCCCAGCGTATCTCTTCGGCCTAATGAGATTGCAGATGTTGATCTTGAGCCGCTGCAAGGCGCATTCTTCGGCCGGTCCGATTTTGACAAGGTGAGTATTCAAGTACTCAACACTGGGTCGCCCGGCAGTTTGATTGGCTCGCTCAACGGCCAGGACACAACTAATGGCATGACCTACGATGTACCTCTGCGTGATATAGGTGCGATACGGAACTCAACGGGATCCTATCCATGGCGATTGGATGATGACTTGTCCACGGTCGTCTCGATTACCAATATCGCGCCAATGCAGTCAGAAGTGGTTGTACAGATTAACTATCCAGGTGGCCCTTATCTGCTGAATCCTCGGCGCCTGGCTGCGGGCGAGACCGCCATTTTTGATCTAAAGAAGATTCGGGATCAGAGGATTCCCGATCGAAACGGACAAACCATCCCGCCTTCCGTTACCAGTGGACAGTTCAAGTGGTTTATTCACGGCGCTGGTTCAGGACGATTGATTGGGCGCGCCGAAATGCTGAGTTTATCCGAGGGCGTCAGCAGCAGCTACAGTTGCCCAAGTAGTCCTTGCCCTGCCTTTCTTAGTGCTGCCTTCCTGGAGGACGACGACTTATTTCTCGAACCGGGTGAGCCGGCGACAGTTTATGTCACTGAGATCGATTGCGACGAATTCGGCTGCATCGGGCCGTTTAGTGCCAACGTGACAAGCTGGACCTACTATGATCCTGGTTTCGCCGTTGCGTTTACAAGCAATTATTCCGAGGCCTACGTTGCGGGCCTCAATGGCGGGACAGCATCATATGCAGCCACTATCGGATACAACCAGTGGTCGTACGATGGGCAGGAGTGCCATTTTGACTTCGTTAATTACACGGACACCCAAGGGCAAGCACGCGTTTTGAAAATGGACAGCATCTCGCCTGGTCGGGGAGTAGTCTCCGCCACTACTCATGTGACCATCACTGGAAAAAACTTCGCTTCCGGCGCAAGTATTCTTGCTGGCTCGGGAATCACAGCTTCTAACATAAACGTCGTATCGTCCGAAGAAATTCAAGCCGACTTAGCGATCGAGCATAACGCATCGGGTGGTAACCGTTCGGTGAAGGTCAAGGTCAATGGGAAAACCAGCAACGGTAAGGACTTCTATGTCCAGATTCCTAGCAAGCTGGTGCCACTGAATTCTACGTTTACTCCAAACGGAATAGGCCCGCTTAACACGCCGGTCAATAGCCCGTTAAAGACCATCGACGGCATCAATTACCCGGCACCACTCGATCACATATGTGGGGTATTCCGATACTATTTGTTTTACTTGGGTGATCAGGCCAATCCCTCGCAACCAATTCTTAATCGACCTTTCACGGTGGGCGAGATCTTTTCAGATTATTCGGGCTCGTTTGCAGCGCCGACCTTTACGCCGATGATCATCCCTGCGAATGCAAACATCGCCGACTTGATGTCGTTGTTTTTTCCCGGAACCGATTGCCTTCAAACCGGAGAAAATCAAACATTCGATCAAAAGTTCACGATAACCTTTAACGGCCACGACTACTTCCCTACGACGAAAATTCACATAACCCGCGGAAACTTTAACGGGACACTGAGCGTCGACAGGACGATCACGACTCCATAAGATTTACCGACGGGAAAGGAATTCGCATGAAAGAGCCACGAGGGCTATTAAGCCACGCGATGTTGGCGGGAGTGACGTTGACGCTGACCCTAACGTCACTAAGTAGTCAAACAGTTTCCCGTGATCCTCTAAAGCAGCCGGTGCGCGTGAGACTGGCTGCGGCGAATACGCCGGATAGGGTAGCCCAAGCACTTATGGATGCCGAGATTCCCGGGGGACTGGCGCTTATCCATTATTGTGGTGGGTTTCCAGAACATTCGCTAAAACCTGCGACCTTATCGCTGCGGGGGCTGTTGGACGCGGTTGTTTCCGCTGACCCGCAGTACTCCTGGGAGATGGACAAGGGTGTAGTTAACCTGGTTCCTCGTTACGGCGCGTTTCATGTACTGGAAACGAGAATATCCAAGTTGGATCTTGAGAATGTGAAAACGCCAGATGAAGCCTTGAATCGGCTGTTGGCTCTTCCTGAAGTCGAGGCCCAGACTCGCCGTGAACTTGGAAGTCGCGTGTTTCAGGGAGGAGCCTTCGCTTACCCCGCGACTTTAGACTTAGACGCGAAGGGAGCAAAGACCTTCTCAGTGACAGCCACAAACATTACTCTTCGTGACGCCCTGAACTTAATTGCCATTTCACATGGAAAGGCGGTTTGGGTCCTTGCGAGAGGAGAGTGCGCTAACAACGTGCGAAAGAGCTTTTCGATCAAGTTCATTTATAAGTAGGTCTCCAGTTTGAATCGGTGGCAGACGGTTACGTCGATAACCCGACTTACCCACATCACACACCGCGATCCTCAAAATCTATTCAGTGTTTCAACCGACTAGTGAAGGGTAAACACCGCTTGAATCGAGATCTAGGGCCATTGCCCGAAACCTTTTCACTGCTTTCTTCTTATTCTCCCTGCTCTGCTTCCTTTTGAAAAGAACATAACGCTTCGAAATGGCTTGGCAAACTTTGGGGAATCGGGATCCAAGATAAGCGGGCTTACGCCCCAAACTGCTTTGCCGCCGCTCGTAAAGGCAATAGAGCTGTCGCGAAGCGCAGCAAGCGCCTCGTCTCAGACCTCGAGCTTCAAGCCGAGAATCTTCCGGCAGTGCTAAAGAGAAAGGATCCTAAGCGGATGCTGAATATATCCGCCGTACCTAGTAAGAGAGCACCTCACAAGTCCAAGAACTTGTGAGTCACGGGCGTTGCGGGGGTGAGGACGCCCTTTATTCTCTCGCCGAAGTCTAGTGGAGTTCGGCTAATCATGTTCGAAAAGTAAAACACAAAAGAGCACCCGCAAGCCTAAGACTACTTGCGGGTGCTAACCGTGTGACCCGGAAAAATGCTCTGAACGGACCGCGGATCTTAGGGTTGAGAGACCAAGAAAACATCCCAAGCCCAACGTCCTAGTTGTGCATCCTTATTGTCCTTGACCTTCGCCCGATACTTGAACTTGTTTCCAAACTGGTCAGTCTTTTTCGATTCTTTGTAGTCCAGTTGAATCGTCTTGAGACCGAGCTGCTTTAACCTGTGTAGCTCTGATGGCTCTGAGATACCGTTGTGGTTGGTGTCCTGCCACAAACTCAAATAAGAAAAGACCGTGTCTGATTTCTTTATCAAACCATCACCATCGCCACCGTTTTCTGGCTTATCAAACTCGGCAAGCGCGAGAAAGCCATTTCTTTGTGTGCCTGCCCCCGGCGCAGGTTGTCGCGTAAAGTTGCCAAACAACTCCTTTCCGTTGTCAATTTTGCCATTGTTATTCCTGTCCAGTGCCAGGAAAGCATCATCGGAACCGATAGCGGTCCATGACCATTGTTTTGGTGTACCTTTGCCGTTTAAGTCGAAAGGTACGCCCGTAGCGATACCAGTAAGGGAAAAACCGTCGCCCTCGACGTCTATGATGATGGGTGAGCCAGGTGTGCCCGGGAGGCATGAACAACTATATTCATCCCACCAATATTCATTTGAGCAGAACTGATCTCCAACGTACCAACAACTATCCGATGTGCAATTCATTTGGTTCCAGTTCCAGTACCAACCGAAGGTTTCCATGCACTCTCCGTAAGTTTCCGGGTCTGGTGGATCTTGACACCATTCAGCGTCCGTACAATGAACGTCGAAGCAATCCCTATCATCATTGCAGTCATCGTCTACACCATTTGAGCATATCTCCTCCATCCCAGGATTTATGTAGTAGTCGTCATCCTCACAGTCAACATCGCTACAGTAAGCATCATTGTCGTTGTCGATACAACCCTGCGGTTTTGCAGCACAAATATCGCCCACGCAGTTACCCCCAATGTATGCACACGTAGACATAGAAGTTAGAGGGAAATCGTCAGGGCTGCAGACGTTTGGTCCTCCAATTGGATTGCCCTGGCTATCGGTGGCGAGTTTGCACAGAGTCCTGTTGCACCACGGAGCAGGAGTCGGGACAGGAACAGGAAGTGGAATTGAGAACGAAGTTTTAGTGAACGAAATCTTAGGGATTAGTTGCGTGTCCTCCTTGAAGCCACCGCGTGTCCGTTGCTGACTTTTGTTTGCGACTTCAGTCAATTCCTCCTTCCATGTAGAGCCATCCTCAAATGTCACTTCGCTTACTCCAATTATGATTACAAACTCCTTTCCCATCGCTTCAAGGTTAGGAATATCCTTTATCATCTTCCCGAGCTTCGGATGATTGAGTTTCAACGTTTGCCGATGACCTGCCAATAAAGTCTTCTTCAGATCTTTTAGACCGTGTCGGCTTAAGACACCCCGGTTCAACGCCGTCAGGCGACTATTCGACGCCACGACTCTCCAATTCAAGATGACGGATTTGACCTCTTTTTGCGAACGATTTTCAACTACAACCTCTTTAACGAGATATTCACTCGGTTTGTTTTCAGCAGGGTCACTTACGCCGGACACTACTCTTACTACCACTACAGGCACTGAGGGATTTTGGTACTGTTCTGTGTTAGGTAGGCTTGAGACAACCCAACCTGAGGGTTGATTTTGAGAGGACAATGGACCGACCTCGGCACTATTCACTACCGCCGACAGCAAGAAAGTAGTTGCTGCAACGAAAACGATAATGGCGAGGACTGCTAGTTTTTTCATTGGCTAATCTCCTAGCCCTATGTTAGAGGTTTCCCGCACGTCTTCTAATACATCCTTTGGCAGCGAGTCAAGCAATAATCGTCAACGTGTGTAACAATTCAACTTTCGGCTATACGATTACCAACATGGGGCTCGGACTTGCCCAGGGCGTTGAAATAAACGTTCCCATCCCCACCGGCCTCAATCCAAATTTCATGCGGCAACGACTTTGGGAAACGTCCAGCTCACCACCAATAACTGTCGACTCATTGTTGGCCCACTTGCCCATGAAGAAGCTGTAAGCTTTTCCGTTCTCACGACGAACCAATCTGCACAAGGGAACGTGACCGCAACAGCCACCGTATCCAGCAATACAAGCGATCCTGATCAATCGAACAACGCTGCCTCGATATCCGG
>DATKIS010000061.1:0-5281 GCA_035543975.1 Pyrinomonadaceae bacterium | reverse complement strand
CCTGCGCTGCGTACCAAATGCTAGAACAACTTCTTTCAAAAAACTCAATCAACCAAACCCCAGCCGATCAAACCGAACCTTCGCAGAGCTCAGCCTCGGAAGCTATCCGGGTGGGCAGCCTGTCTGTGTCGTCTTCTATGGATGAGACTCTCGATCCCACTCAAACGATTTCACTGATCGTCCTCAACTACAACGGCTTCGAACATACCAAGATGTGTTTGTTGTCCCTGAATGAGCTTGATTACCCCGCCGATCTATTCGAGATCATCGTCGTTGATAACGGGTCAACTGATGGATCTGCCGGCCGCCTCAAGAGTGAATTTCCTGACGTGCGGCTGATTGAAAATGAAACCAATCTTGGCTTTTCTCGCGCGGCTAATCAGGGAGCCACGGCCGCAAAGGGTGAGTATCTCGCTTTTTTCAACAACGACATGCGGGTTGAGAAAGGCTGGTTGAAGGCCATGCTTCCGGTGCTCCGACCGGAAGCAGGAATCGTCTGTGCCGGTTCGACTATTCTGAATTGGGATGGTAGCGCGGTCGACTTTATCGGACGGCCCAATGATGCTTTTTGCCTCCGTTACGATCTCTCTGATCCGCCTCCTCCACCTGCTGCCCTGCCACTACCCGATGAACACGTGTTGTTTGTGTCAGGCGGCGCCTTGCTCATTCAGACCAGTGTGTTCCGGGAGTTGGGCGGATTTGATCCTGACTTCTTCCTTTATCAGGAGGACGTTGACTTGGGTTGGCGGTTGTGGCTCAAAGGCTATCAGGCGGTGGTGTCTTCTCGCTCACTCGTTTACCACAAGAGTGGCGCGAGCTCGAGTAAGTTACCGGCTGAATTTGTCTATCAGCTCAACCGCAAGCATGCTCTCTTTTCCGTATTTAAGAATCTGGAAACAGAAAATCTTCGCGAACTACTGCCGATACTTCTCTACTTTTTTGTGGAGAGAATCCAATCCAGGCCAAACGGGCGCGAAGCGGTGGCCACCGCTTTCCACGAATTCGAATCCGCTATTGAGCTGTTGATAGAAAAGCGGCAGGAGGTACAGCAGACCAGAGTCAAGCGCGACGCTGAAATCTTCTCATTTCCCAGCCATCCTCTTAATTTCCTGCGGCAGCAGCCCTATTACGAGTCCTTCAGAAACTGGGGCTCGGAGTATGATTTTGATCCAGCCGACGCACAAAGCGTAAGGACGGCACTTGCCCACTGGATAAACCGCGCCCATTTCGAATACGAGCGATTTCTCCTGGAGCAGATGCAAGCGAAACTGCGCCAGACCGAGTCGCTGGTCGATCAGGTGAGCGAGAGACAGGGCGCAGTTGAACTGCTGACTGCCCAATTGGCCGAGAGGCACCAGCGCGTATTGGTCCTGACTGAGCAGGTGGCCGAAAGACAAAGGGCCGTTAATCTGCCGATGGCGGAACTGGAAAGGAACAAGCAGGCCCTGGCTGCGCTCACCGCCCAAGTCTCAGAACAACAACAGACTATTCAATTGCTGTCTGCTCAAATAGAGGAGACGCAAAGAACTCAGACGCAATCGTCCTCGCTTAGTGAAGACACGTCCGCCGCCCTGGCCGCAGACAAACTTGCTGCAGCCGAAGGCTCTGCTCAGCAACTTGCGGCTCAACTAGCTGCCACTGAAAACAAATACAACGCTCAACTGGTGCGCAAGGACAATGCTATTCGAGTCATCTCTGCCCAGTTAGAGATGCGGCAGTCTGAACTCGAAAAGATCAAAAACAATCCGGGGTGGCGTTTGCTGAGCCGCTACGGTCGGGTGAAGTACAAATATCTACTCCCCGTTTATCGCTTGCTGCGCCTGCAATCAGGCCCGAACAGTACTGCCGATGTCGACAACGCGGCTACGCTTGCGGGGTCAGACTTCTCCGTTCCTCAGGAGAACCCGATGCTCGTCAGGCAACCAGAGAGCAACGAAACCGAAGCCACATTCAAATCCGCACCAGGGGGACCCCTTGAATCGTCGAGCCTGGAAACCAGGCCAAAGGGATTCGGACGAACGGCCGAGGCCGTGCCGCTCACCAAGGATGAAGTTCTCGCGCGCGCCAGCGACGACTGGTTACCGATCAAACTGCGCGCGGCCCAGGAACTGATCCGTTTGCTCATGGTGAATTCCGGAGTTCGCGGCGTGGTGGTTTTTCCTCAAACCATCGGCTGGGACATCAATCTTTTCCAGCGGCCACAGCAGATTGCGATCTCGCTCGCCCGGCAAAATTATCTGGTCTTTTATCACAACGCCGACGAGCTAAACGGGCGCGCAGAATTTCAGCGAATCGCCGATCGCTTGTATCTGTGCTATGCGCCTTTTGAAGTCTTCGGTTTCCTGGAAGCTCCAATCGTCTTTGCTCTGCACTACAACCGGGAACTGCTCCGTCACCTCACCAAGCCCAGGGTGGTTTACGAGATGATCGATGAACTGGAGGTATTTGGCGAGAACCCCGAGCGTTTGGAACGTAATCACCTGACGCTTCTGGAGCGGGCTGACCTGGTTTGCGTGACCGCCGATCGGCTAATGGAGAAAGTAAGACCACTCAGGCCAGAGGCGCTCCTGGTTCCCAACGGAGTGGACTATGACCACTTTGAGCCGGCGCGAAACAGATCCAACCAGGAAATACCCATTCCCCTGCGCACGCTGGTGGCCGAAGGGAAACCCATCATCGGTTACTACGGGGCGCACGCGCGCTGGGTCGACTATGAGCTGCTCAGATATGCAGCGCAGCAGCGTCCCGATCTCAACTTCCTTTTGATTGGTCCCGATCACGAAGAGACCCTGAGGGCCAGCCGTCTTACTGCCATCCCCAATGTGCGCTGGCTGGGACCGCGGCCTTATCAAGACTTGCCTGACTACCTGCGTTACTTCGATGTGGCCATCATTCCGTTTGTCGTCGACAACATCACCCTCTCGGTTTCCCCGCTCAAGCTTTTCGAGTATCTGGCTGCTGGAAAACCTGTGGTCACCACGGATCTCCCCGAGTGTCGCAAGTATCCGCAGGTTTTGGTCGCAGCGGATCGCGAGGAATTTGTCAGCCATCTGGATCGGGCGTTGAAAATGACCAACGACATGACCTACAGAATAATCGCCATGCAGACGGCCCAGAAAAACACCTGGGACGAACGCGTCAAGACGATTCTTCATGGGTTGGATGCGGCAGAGTCGAAGTCTAATAACTCAGACTTTGCCCTCGCTGACGCGGAAGCGTCTGAGTTGATCGCGCTCCTGACGGAACAATTGGATGAGCAGAATAAAACGGTCACTGCGCTCACCGGCCAAGTGGCGGAAAAAGAAGAAAACGCCCGCACCATGATTCAAGCCTGGGCCGGCATTGAATCGGAAAAGAACCGGGTAGCGAAGGAACGAGACCAAATAGCCAGAGAGCGAAATCAACTGGCCAGAGAGCTGGAGGTCGTTTCCACCCAGCTCACCACGGTCACCAGTTCGCGAGGCTGGCGGGCCTTAACCAAGTATGGCCAGATCAAGCATCGGTATGTCATGCCCATTTTTCGCATTGTCGGGCAAACACCGGCGGTCGAAGCTACGGGAACAAGTAGTACAAAACCAGAAAGCGTGATCGAGGCCGTTAGAACGAAGATTGAAGAAGCGGAAACCGTCGAGGCGGTGCCGCAGACCACCAGCCCCTACGACGTAATCATGTTTCCGATCATTGATTGGGGGTTTCGTTTCCAGCGCCCGCAACAATTGGCGTCGCAGTTTGCCGAGGATGGTCATCGAGTCTTTTACCTGCGCACCACCTTTCATCAGGGCGGAGTCGCCGCTAACGCCGTGGAGATCGCCAGGAGAATTTTTGACGTGCAGGTTCCCGGGCCGACTCACGTCAGCATCTACCGCGACGAAATCAACAAGCGCTTACTTAACGAGCTAATGAACGCCATCGATCTCTTCCGTCGGGTTAACGTGATCGAAGAAGCGGTGTGCATCGTCCAACTGCCTTTTTGGTCGCCGCTGGCCCTGGCTGCCCAACAACGATGGGGCTGGAAAGTTGTCTATGACTGCATGGACGAACATTCGGGCTTCCCGACAAACAACGCCACGATGCTGCAGCATGAAGAATCCCTGGTGGCCCAGAGCGACCTGGTAGTCTCATCAAGCCGAAAGCTTTATGACAAGCTGTCGCCGGCTTCGAAGCGCAGTTTGATCGTGCCGAATGCAACCGATTTCGAACATTTCAATGAGGTACCGCCGCTGCGACCGCTCGCGAAGCTCACGGGTCCGATCATCGGTTACTACGGCGCCATCTCAGACTGGTTTGATGTAGAGATGGTCCTCCATGCAGCCAAGGCCCGTCCAGACTGGCAGTTTGTTCTGGTCGGCGACACCTTTGGCGCCGATGTGTCTGCGCTCAAGCGCCTCGCAAACGTCCACTTGCCGGGGGAGCAACCCTATGCCGCGATCCCCAGTTATTTACATCAATTCGACGTGGCGATCATTCCCTTCCTGTTAACCCCATTAACGGAGTCAACGAACCCCGTCAAATTCTATGAGTATCTGAGCGCGGGCAAACCCGTGGTGTCTGTCGAACTCCGCGAGCTGGAGCCATACAAGGGTTACTTCTACCCGGTCCGTTCGAAGGATGAATTCGTCGGCCAAATAGAAAAAGCGCTGCGCGAGGACGGGCCCGAGAAGATCCAGGCAAGAATGGAACTGGGCCGGCAGAACACCTGGCTGGATCGTTACCAGGCGCTGAGCGCAGCGATCCGCGAGCTGTATGGCAAGGCTGCCATCATCATCGTCAGTTTCAAGAATCGCGAATACCTGTGGCTTTGCCTGGAGCATCTGTGGGCCCGGACGCTTTACGCAAACTTCGAAGTTATTGTCGTGGACAACGGTGGTGACCCGGAGATCGTTAAGTATCTCCAGGAGAGCGCCGCCAAAAATCCGCAACTCAAAGTGATTCTTAATAGTGAGAACGTCGGGTTTGCTCGCGCCAACAACATAGGTATTGAAGCCGCCGGCGACTGCGAGTATGTCGTGTTGCTAAACGACGACACGATCGTCACCAGATACTGGCTGGCCAGATTGCTTCGCTACCTCCATGACAAACCCGTAGGACTGATCGGCCCGGTTACCAACAACATTGGCAACGAAGGCAAAGTTGAAGTGGACTACCGGATTGTCGACTACCAGGACGTCGACGTTATGGAGGAGTTTGCGCAGCGCAGGGCCCGGGAATTTGCCGGCAGATCGTTCGACATCCCCATGCTCGCCATGTATTGCGTGGCTATGCGCAAGGCGTTGCTTGACGA
>DATKIS010000060.1:0-3221 GCA_035543975.1 Pyrinomonadaceae bacterium | reverse complement strand
TCGAATCCATTAAAGCAGCCGCGGCTCGCATCGACGGCCATATTCACCACACCCCAGTCATCACTTCTCGCTCATTTAACGAGCGCGCGGGACGTGAAGTGTTCTTCAAGTGTGAGAACCTGCAGCGCGCCGGCGCATTCAAGATTCGCGGCGCCACCAACAAGATTTTGTCGTTGACTGATGATGAGAAGCGCCGTGGCGTGGCCGCGTTTTCCTCAGGTAACCATGCGCAGGCGGTGGCGCTCGCCTCGCGTGAGGCCGGCATTCGCGCGGTTATTGCCATGCCCGACGATGCCCCGAAGGCCAAGGTGGCGGCGACGCGTGGCTACGGAGCTGAAATCGTTTTTTATGATCGGTTGCAACAGGACCGCGAACAAGTGGCGATCGAACTGGCTGAACGCGACGGCCGCGTAATGGTCCCGCCTTATGACGACTACCTGATTCTTGCCGGCCAGGCTACCTGCGGGTTGGAGTTACTTGAAGAGGTTCCCGACCTTGATAGCTTGTTAGCACCCTGCAGCGGGGGTGGATTGTTCGCGGGAGTCAGCACCGCAGCGAAAGCGATCAATCCGAGCATTCGTTGTTTTCCAGTTGAGCCGGATACGGCCGATGACACGCGGCAATCTTTTCTGAAGGGCGAGCGCGTGTCGATTCCGCCGCCGCCCACGATAGCGGATGGCTTGCGCGTGCAAACGCCGGGCACGTTGACCTTTCCAATTCTTCAGAATACTGCGGAAGACGTGCTGACTGTGTCGGATGAAGAAATAATGGAGACGATCAGGTTCTTTCTCTTCCGCATGAAGCTGGTCGTCGAGCCTTCGGGAGCTGCGGCTGCCGCAGCCGTGTTTACAGGTAAACTACCGAATAATGTCGCGCGGGTTGGCGTGGTTCTTTCGGGCGGAAACATCGATGCCGGCCTTTTGTCGCAAATCCTAAGTCAGGAGGAAGTCTAATGAATAGTTTTCTGCTCTTGCTCGATTTGGCACCGGGTCCAGTGGAACTTGGCTCTGGCGTGATCGTGATCCTCATAATCATCATGGGCCTCTCCGTGGCCTTCGCCGGGGGACTGGTGGTCCTGCTTATTTGGCTAAAGCGCCGCCAGGCCAACGCAAGCGGAGCCTCTGAGCCCGCGGGGTTAGGTGCGATTCACGAACTGCCATGAACCAGCACCAAGCGGCTCTTAGCTCGTTCGTGTGTTCGCGGATCGTATTTCGTCAACCCAGCAGGCCAAACCATTTCCACGCGTTCATCACCTCGCCCAGACCGAACGACGCCAGATTGGCCACGATAATGGCCATGAAGTCGCGCCATAGTGAACGTGTCCCTACCACTTCTTGATTCCCAAATGCCAGCCAGAACAGCACACACTCGGCGACGGGGGCGAAGGTCTCGGCGACCACCAGGTATGAGATTCTCTGTTCGGGGCTGAAGAGCAGCGGCAGGACCAGCACGACGATGGGATACGTGCAGGCCGTCAACCAAATTCCGGCAAACAACTTTCTCTTGAGCGGATGGCGGCGAGACAAACCCACGAGCAGGATCGGGGTCTCGATCAGAATTGTCAGCAGGTAACCAAGCGGCAGGAATCGCCAGAGTTCGTTGGGTGACATCTTTTGGAGTGCGGCGCCTTGATGCCGGTTTGGTCCCCGGTGGCTTAACGCCGGTTTGGTCCCCGGCGGCTTGATGGCCGCTTTCCCTGCGGGTAAGCCCCAATATGAATGTATGGCTTGCAAGCCGCGAACAGCGGCGTCGAGCCGCCGCACTCCATATCACAGCATCTTCAACAGAAATGGCGCCTCAGCTAATACGTGTGCAATGGCCACGGTGAAATAAACGTCGCGCGTGGTGGAGTAGTCTACCGCAAAGCCAAACCAAAGGATCGCCACCAGGAAGACTCCGAAAGCCAGGGTGGTCGCCACCAGTCTGGGAAAGCCCCGAGGATGGCGCGCCAAAGGTACAGTCTTTACGTTCCAAATGCGCCTGGCCGAGAGTTGACCCGAATTCAGCCGAGGCCTTGGTTGCGTCTCCATTGTTTTCGGCTGAGTCGCAGACCGGGTCAACGGTTCGATCAGCGGCAGCGCCAAGAGCCACACCGCGTAGTGCAGCATCTCCAGAAACAGGTGAACCGACACCAGCAGACGGCTGGAAACCCCAGGCAATAGTTCAGCGCCGGCGTGTTGCGTGATTCTCCAGAAGAGACCGTTGTCGTCAGGTAGTGACGGCGTGCGGGTGAGTTGCCAAATCATCCCTGCCAGCAGCAGCGGCAACAAGCAGAGACAACGGCGATAAGCGCCTAGCCATTCCGGACGCGCCCGGCGGAGATGGCGATCCAAAAACCACAGGGCGACTAGAGGATGAAGGTAAACAATTGCCAGGCTGAAGAATTCTGGGCGGAGCCAGTTTAGCGAAACCAAACCGAGCGCAGCGGCAAACGCCCACGACCAATCCCGACGTAGTTTTTGTTTACCGCGCAACCAAACCAGGAGCGCCAGCCAGAGCAGCAGGAGCGTGTTCCATGAAGCGAGTATGGTTGACCACCCATCGCCTGACGCAATCCCAAAGCTATACAGCACCGGCAAAGATAGGTACGTGATGGTCAGTAAACCGATCCCGGCAAAAGCCACGAGGAAGAAGCTGCGCGATCTGCCGAAGCGAACCGGCAAGCGCATCAGGAAATAGCGCAACTCAAACCAGTTATGGGGACCGGCGAACAGGAAAACCGTCACTATCGAAACCTGCAGCGGCAACCAACTTGCCAACCCGGCAGACAGCAACGCACACCCGAGCAGCACGCTCACGAAGAGGCGGGCATTGAGCTGACCTCTCGCGGACCGGCCGGCTGGCCAAGTCGCCACCTCAAGATTGGCGGTGCGTTCCATAGTACCTCGTAGATGAAACTGCTTACCCAGACAGTCACCACCCAGCTCTAGAAATTGAGCAACGCGAATGACGACAACTAGGCGTTTGATCCTGTTAGTTCGTGGATCAGTAGGATTCAGGGCTCTGCGAGCCACGAAATGACACGAAGACTACGAATCAGACTTCTTTCTTATTCATCGTCTTGAGTGTTACCGGTGCTTTGTTTCACTGGCACGATCAGTTTTATGGCGGATCCGCCGTCGGGCACGATTTCTACAATCACGCCGCCGTTGGTCGCCTGTCCGGCGCTCAGGTTTTTCGGTAGATTGCGCCAGACATAACCCGGCGGTGGGCCGGCGTTT
>DATKIS010000059.1:0-2878 GCA_035543975.1 Pyrinomonadaceae bacterium | reverse complement strand
CGGGCGATCGGACTATCGTCCAGAACCCGGGCCGGCGCGCCGCCACTGAAGCAACAATCCAGAATGCAGATAACCACTCTAGCTCTCGATTCCCTGAATCGAGTCGCCAGTTCTTCCATCGAAATGGTCGTATTAACAAGCCCTTCAAGTTTCGTATCAAAAGTGACAATCCGATGGTCTTTGGTGCCGTGACCGGAGAAAGAAAGGATGACGGTATCGTCATCATTTGCAGCCCCAAGGTTCGCATCCAGGGCCTCACGGATTGCTGAGAGACTGGCATCCTCGTTCGTGAGGAGCTTCGCCTCAATCGCTGGAATCGTGTCACAGAAGAGCGCCCACAAAGCCAAAGCATCGCGCCGCGCCCCTGTGAGGTCCCGGATTCCGGGATGCTCATGCTTATCAATTCCGATGAATGCTGCTCTGATCATCAAGTTACGGAATTGCCGTCAATGCTTTTTGTCTTTCGGCGGATTGGGATCATTGCCATAACTATCCTTATCGCAAATTTTGTTCTGCCGGTCGTGGATGACCAACTCAGCTTTATTTGTTTTCGCGATCGGCGTGCCGGCTTTGATCGCGGCTCCCTGAGTATGGTGCACGCTGGAGGCCCGCTTATCACCCTCGCCAATTACTATCCAAGTTTTGTCTTTTCGATGCGTCACATGAATGTTTCTTTCTCATCGTTCCTCTCCTCCACTTTAGCCACTCCTACCTAGCCCACCTTCTCGTTCAATGAACCCGCTGAACCGGTAGCCAAATTTTTTATTTGGCGGAGAAATAAACATATTCCACTCCGCCGGATGGCGACGCTGCTTCGCAACGAAGGAGAAAGCCCTGCTCCCAAAGCTGTTTGAACTTAGTGCTGGCATTAGTGAGAGATACATTCCTGGCTGACTTCGCATACTCCGCAGCGCGTGCTTTTGGCTTAATTAAGGCGAACTTTAACGCGTCAGCGATCCCCTGGCTGGGTTCGACGCCCAGCACCTGTGGTTTCCCTTGTCTATTCCAAATGAGCAATGGCTGCTTGGCACGCTGGGCCGCAGCCTCAAAGTTCTCGCGTTGATCGATATCAATCAGATCGATGAAGCAAAACCCTTTCTCGCCGCGATAACGCCGCGCCAGTTGGACTATCGTTTCTGAAGCAAATGAAATATCAACTCTGCGAACACCCCCTAAGGACACTCGAAACACTAGTGCCCCAGGGTGCTGCTCAACGAAACTCATCAAGCGCTGAAACGTGAGTCGCCCGGCCTCTCGACCCCAACCCTCATCCGCATCCATAAACTCACGTAACCGCAAATCTACAGCTGGAATCTGGTTCATCGGCGTCATTGAAGCAGAATTGAGTTAATCAGTCAAGCTTAAATGTAAAGCAAAGATGAGTACCCCAGATTAGGGGCAACCCCGAGTAACAGAATGCGCGGTTAGGCGTGTATCCGGCAGTTCCAGAAACCAACAGCACGCGTTCCTGGGGCAGGCGCACGTCAAGCTCAGCTCCAAACTTGATTGCTTTATCAGCGCATCCCTTAAGACCGCATCCCCGATCAGCACCATGGCGTGACAAACCTTGCTTGAATACTTCAACCAGCAGTTCTATATCACGCAGCGCCGCAAGTTTCGGAGCCTGATTTTGCAATGCAGGTCGCAGTGTTTTCAGTAAACCCAAGCCGCTATCAGATACTGCAACTTTGAGACAATTACCATTAGGGTAAACCTGCAACGCTGCAAAGCCATCCAGTTGAGTTTCGCTGTGCGCAAACACGTTATCGATCAATTCTGCCAGGATCGTCCACGCTGCGCCCTCCAGTTCATGCACATCGGGTCGGTTCTCGCAGGCGCGGCCAATGGCTTCGGTAAGACGCTTTGGGAGATCTCCGTCTCGATGATTTCGATCAATTCTTTGAATCTCAACCAAGTTCGGATTGCGACCTCGGTAACGCCTTACCTTAGCAGCAGTGGGGCGTTTTGGCAGAACGGATACGTTTGGTGACAGGACTTCGAAGAAACCAATTCGATTGAGATACCCCAGTACGTCCTCGTTGTCTTCAAAGTCTATGATGACACGTCTGGTGGCGTGATCTAATTGATTAAGCAACGACAGCAGTCTCACCGCTGCTTCGGTCATCAGGTTACATCGGCTAGGAACATGAAAATGAACGTCCGACGCGGAACCGTCGAACGGTGCGGGGCCCGCGCGCAAGGTTTGTTCAAGCGCAGAACCGTTTACCCAGCGCGGCGGTAGTCTAATTGTCAATTGCTGCATGGCGTGTGATCGGTTCGAGGCTTTTGAGGAGCATGACCCTTCTGAAAGAATTCGCAAACGTTACGACGTCGTTAAGACTTTGTAAGCCGTGATATCCGCATAACGAAAAAGCCTATCACTCTGAAGGGTAGATCGCCAGACCTGTGATCCGATAAACGATACGGTTGGGGACAGACAACGGCGTCCAGGCAACAGCACGGTCATGGGATTCTGTGCCTCTGCGACGCCATCCAGACTGTAAACAATGATCTCGCCGGGATGCGATTCAACTGCAGGTACTGCTGAAACCAGATGGAGGATCATTCTGAGGGAAAAACAAGTACTTCCATTTGTTGCGTGGGTGGCACAACGTTCGATTGGCGAAAATTAGGAAAAGGCTATTCTCCGCCGCATGGCGGCCTGCATCGTGTCATTTGTGGACTTGGACGGCATCCGTCATTCGGTCGAAGTGGACGCAGAGGGTTTGTCCTCGGTGTTAGGCTTGTGCGCCTTTCGAAAGCATGAGCTAGAACCTGGAGGTTTGACTCAGTTGGAGGGGGAGGTTCGCAGCTCGGTAACGCACACGCTGACTGTGAGAAAGGTTCAGGAATGGTTGCAGCGTGGTGTTCGAACTCC
>DATKIS010000058.1:0-3351 GCA_035543975.1 Pyrinomonadaceae bacterium | reverse complement strand
AACTGATCTCCCAGGTCAAAGTTTGACAGCTCGCGCGAACGATCAATCAACCCATCAACCAACTCCATCGTAATCTGACCCGTTTGAACGGCCGCGGCTGCCAGTTTGTCCAACTCGGAATTTAGGGTTTGCAGGTTGGTGCCGACCAGTCTGATGATTTCGGTGAGCACCCGATCGTCAGCTGCGGACTTCAGTTCTTTTAGTCGAGCTCCCGCCCACGTCTTTGCCTCGGCGTCTCTGACGGCCGGGAACTCGACCATGGTGCAGGTGGCCTGTAAAGACTTGGTCAGCTTCTTCCGCTTGTCCAAATCGTCGGCGCTAAAAATCATCACGGTCGAATCCACCGGCCGCTCGAGATAACGAATGATGATTCCTTCATCCGCCTCGCGGAGTTTGGCGAAGTCTTTAATGCGGACCACGCGACGCTCCGACATCATCGGCAGCTGCTCCGCTGCGGCAATCGCCGACATTGCCGCGTCAGTCAGCAGGCTGAAAGGCGACTCGTTGAATTCGCGCAGCAAGGTGCCGCTGAGCGCTACCTCGCTGATATCTCGGGCGGCGGCATCCCGCAAATAGCCCTCACAGCCAACCAGGCAGTAGAGCGGAGCGAGGCGGCCGGCTTTGAGGGAGCGCTCGAGTTCAGTGCGAGTGAGCGTGCTCATTTCTTGATCTGGATGGCGTTGGTCAAGGTGGAGACAATGCTCTCGGCGAAGTTGCGGGCCAGGCGTTGGACGGCCGGATCTTCTTCGTTGAAGAAGTTGCGCGGGTCGTTGGCAAATTCATATTCGCCCCGAAAGACAAAGTTCTGATTGTCGTAGAGGACGCGGTTTTCAGTCTGATCGCGAACGGTGACTGCGGCCTCGACCGTGACTTCGAATATCCGCGCCCGGCCTTTGTCGTCCAACAACACCCCGGAATACGTGAAGCTCTTGATGATGCCTTCGATGACCGCGTCGGCGCCTTCGCGATCACCCTGGACGCGCAAGCCGCGGCCGCGGCGAATTAGTTCGTTTATGACGGCGTCGGCAAAACGCGACCCGATCTTGAAACGCAGGGCGCTGTTCTGAAACGCGGGTACCGCCACGGTCTTGATACGCGCGGGCAGTTGGTTTTTCGTCACCGGCTTGTAGCATTCAGCAAAGCCCGAGACAAAGCACAGCATGACTGTTAAAGCGAATAAGCGAAGCAGCTTTGGCATTTGAGTCATCTTACCGCCAAGACGCGACGACGCCAAGATCAGAGGTCGGCGGTCAGAGGTGGGGGAGGGAGTTTTCATAATTTTCCATATCTCATTTGACATCTCTCATTGGGTCATTTAAGAAATTCCAGCAAACGGATGATGGCCGCTGAGAATCCGTCGATGGCAAATGAGAAATGAGAAATGATATATGGAAAATGGTTCCTACCGCCGTTGCCGGCGACTGGTTCTTCTCTTGACTTCACCCCAGCATAGAAGATAAAAGTCCCACCAAATTCACCCTGATAAAGGAGCAAACATGAGCGAACAAAACAAAGCCATCGTCCAACAAGCCTACAACAGCTTCAAGACCGGCGACATCGAAGGCCTTCTCAATCTCATGTCAGACGACATCAGCTGGACACTCCCGTCCATGGAAGGCGTGCCCTTCGGTGGCAAGCGAACCGGCCGGGCCTCCGTCGCCGAATTCTTCGCTTCTGTGGGCGCCTCGCAGGAAGTGGTGAGCTTCGAACCGCGCGAGTTGATTGCCGAAGGCGACAAAGTGATTGCCCTCGGCAGTTACAAATGGCGCGTCATAGCGAACAACCGAGAGTTTGGCGGCGACTTCGCCCACGCCTGGACCATCAGCGACGCCAAGGCCGTAGAGTTTCAGGAGTACATGGACACCGCCGTCGGCGTAAACGCCCATCGAAAAGCCATGAGCGCGTGATCCTCCCGGATTTCACTTCGACCAGACGAAGGGTTTACTCGGAACCTCGCGTCTCCCGCTAGCTTCCAGACCCGAATGAACTTGGGAATACTTGTGCGCTTTCTGCGCACAGGGATTTCCCTGCAACTCGGCTAATGTTGCATACTCAGCGCGATCTCCTTCAGCATTAGGGACATGAGCGGCCCCGATATCCTGCCGCTCAACTCACGATCCCAGTTTTATCGAGAAGCATGGAAATCCCACGATTTGAGAAACGGGCTATCAACCCGCGATTGGCGCCTACCGATATCGGGGATGCCTTTCAGGGATTCGTTCACGAACTGTTGCTTCCGGAGCACCCGGGATTGCACCGGTTTCCGGGCGGAGGCAAAGACGGTGGAATCGATCTGATTGCCACTTCTGAGTCCTGCTTTGTCGTCGAGTGCAAGGTCGTTGGTGAGGATGACTACGCGGCAGTCGAAAGGCGCTGGAAGGAAGTAAAGAAAAAATTCGAAGAACACACCAGCGATCCGGCTGGTCCGACAAGTGGTCAATCACAGTATGGGCCATGGTATTCCTGGGACAAGCCGGTTAGCGAGTATGTGTTCTGCGTCAGCGCTTCACTCGCAAACGAGCAGCAACGCCGCGACCTCCAGAAAACCATTGCAGATTTCTTTCATGATCTTGCCCGGCAGCGAGTACACCTCTCGCATCTCAGCCAACTGGCAGTTACGATTTTGGACTGGCACGACTTAAACACTTTCGTGCGGCTACGGCCTCACTTGCTCTTTCGTTGGTATCCCGCTACCCGGCCGAATGGTTTAGTTCCACTCGATGAAGCGGTTGATTTCGGGACCTTTCGCGCCTATCTAACCGATGCCAAGCTGCCTTATTACAGCCTTGCCGACCATCTTCGAACGGCTCCTGTATCGGGAATCCTTAGCATTCTTGACGAAGAGAGTCTGCTCACTCGTCTTGAAGATCCTGGGATTACCGGATTGGTGATTAGCGGAAAAGGCGGTATCGGCAAAAGCCGTCTCTCCCTGGAACTGGGCTGGTTGGCACTGCGAAAGGGATGGTCGGTGATGCGAGTGCAGAGCCGACTCAAAGAAGGTGCACTGGAGGAACTGTGCGAGCGGCTAACCCCAGACACGCCGGTATTGCTACTGATTGATTACATAGAGACCCAGAGCGATTTTGGCGAACTGGTCGAGACCTTGAATGTGCTGAATGACAGCGGGGTTGCTCGGTTGCGTTATATCGCAACCTGTCGCACGGGTTATTACCACCAGGCAATTGCCGCTTCAGGCAGACATTTCCCGGTTGATCTCACCCCGCCTCCCGGGGCTGCGGCGCTGAACTGGTTTGCGAATTATCGCGAGCAGACGGTCGCGAAGATTCTAGCTGAGTCAGGCTTAGAGGTGACACCGCAACATCTTGCCGTCTGTCACGACCTTCCCATCCT
>DATKIS010000057.1:0-4021 GCA_035543975.1 Pyrinomonadaceae bacterium | reverse complement strand
TGTTGTCGGCTACGGCGGCGGTGGATTGGTTCAAGGTGACCAAACTCAGGCCGGTGAATACAAACTTTCCGGGCCGTACACTCACAAGAACCTCTCGATCTTTTTGGTTCACGGAAAGAACACCATCAAGACGAAGACCTTCCTGACGTTGCAGGAGGCGCTGATTCAAAGGAAGGTGGTGGTTTATGAGACGAAGAGCGTCAATGAACTCTCCATCCAGAATTTTTCCGATGAGGATGTCTATGTTCAATCCGGTGACATCGTCAAAGGTGGGCAGCAGGATCGCATGATTGGAGTCGACTTCATCGTGCCACCGCGATCCGGGAAGCTGCCGATTTCCGCGTTTTGTGTGGAGCATGGCAGATGGAGTGGACGCGGCAATGAACGGGTCAGCCAATTTAGTAGTTCGTCTGACGTAGTCGCCACGAAGGAGATCAAGCTGGCGGCCAAGCGTTCAAACTCTCAGGGTGCGGTTTGGGAAAACGTGAAAGTGGCCCAGGACAAGCTCAGTGAAAACGTCGAAATCAGGGTTAATTCAGCGGTGTCTGAATCGAGCCTTCAGCTGGCGATGGAACATGGCAAAGTCCAGGAGACTGCCGACAGTTACATCAAGGCGTTGTCCGGGATCGTGAATCGTAGTGAAGATGTGATCGGTTATGTGTTCGCCATCAACGGGAAGGTCAACAGTGCTGATGTCTATGGTTCAAACGTCCTCTTCAAAAAGCTCTGGCCCAAGCTGTTAAAGGCAAATGCCGTCGAGGCCATTGCGGAGTTGCAGAAAGAGGAATTCAAGCCTGCGTCGGCTGAGAATGTACGAGGATTTCTGTCCGAAGCTGAAAAAGGAAAGGGCACGGACAAGGATGTGAACGCCCGCGTAAACCTCATGACCCGCGAGGATAGTGAAAACATTTTGTTTGAAACTCGCGATCGTGCTGACAAGGGAGCGGTGGTTCACAAAAACTACATTAAGAAGAACTAAGAAAATGGGGAAGGGGCAAAGGGGAAAGGGTAAGGGGGGAACGGGGAATAGGGGAAAAGAGTAAAGGGAACGGGAAAGGAAACGGGCAAAGGAAACGGGGTGGCGGTTTTGTCCGGCCCGTTTCCCCGTTTCCTTTCCCCTTTGTCCCTTTTTCCTTTAGGGCAACCCCGAGCGGGACCGGTACAGGGCGCTCGCTCGGCGATGCTAGAATGACGGGAGATGCAACCGAAGATTAGTCTAACCGGCTTGAGTCAGGCAGAACTGGTCGAATTTGTTCGCCAGGGTGGCGAGCCGGCATACCGCGGGCGGCAGATATTTGGCGCTCTACATCATCGCCGGCTTCGAAGTTTTGAAGAAATCAGCGAACTACCAAAGGCGCTCCGTGAGCGTCTGAATAATGAGGCAACTGCTTCAACCCTGACCATAGAGTCGCGTTATGTCTCAGAAGACGGAACCCGCCGATTCTTGATGAAGACGCACGACAATCTCCCGGTCGAGACTGTCTTTATCCCTGAAGAACGCCGCGACACCATTTGCTTCTCGTCGCAGTCCGGTTGTCCCTTGCAGTGCACTTTCTGTCTAACGGCCCAGCTGGGCTTGCTCCGATCGTTATCGCCGGGCGAGATCATCGAACAGATAGTCATCGCGCTCAACGACGCTTACGGCGTTGGCGTAAAGCCGTTGCGCGGAACCAACCTCGTCGGCATGGGGGCGGGCGAACCATTTCTGAATTTTGATTCACTGATGAAGGCGCTCGGCATCATGGCTGAACCCCAGGGGCTGTTTATCGTGCCTCATCGGGTGACTGTCTCGACTGCCGGCGTGGTGCCGCGGATTAGGGAACTGTCGAACATTGCCCAGCGTCCGAACCTGGCGATCTCGCTGGCGGCGCCGACAGACGAACTTCGCGACGAGCTGATGCCGATCAATAAGAAGTGGCCGTTGGCCGAATTGTTGGCCGCTTGTAAGGAATTCGAAGGAACGTTGAAGGCAGGTGAACGATTTACTTTTGAGTACGTGATGCTCGCCGGCATTAACGATTCAGACGAGCAGGCGCGCCAGTTGGCGAATCTTTTGAATCGTCATGAGCTGCACGCGCGAGTCAATCTGATTCCGCACAATCCGGCGGATCCGTTGCCCTACCAGCCGTCACCGGCAGAACGTGTTGAGAGTTTTAGATCGATTCTGGAGTCGAAGGGTATACGCACTTTTGTCCGCCGCCCTCGGGGACGGGACATCTTCGCGGCTTGCGGCCAGCTTGCAGCGCGGCGGGAAACAAATACAATTCAAGCAGTTGTTCAATCAATCGTAGCGTAGGTAAAAATGAAAATTTCAGTATTCAATCGCATCTTCGGTGCCTCTGGGTTAGGTGATTATCGTGGAGCTATCACCACAGAAACACAGAGGTCACAAAGGTCGCACAGAGAAGCCAGCCCGTTCAGAGATACGGCAGTACGATTCCTGCTGATTGCGGCGTTCCTGATTGCTCCGTCGAGCCTGTATTCAACGCCGGTTCCACAGTCAGCCCCAAACATCGGGGTCAATGGCTCGCTGTCTGCAAACAAGGTCAAACGTGGGCGGACGGTTCAGGCGACGGTGGTGATGAATATTCCGTCCGGCTATCACGTGAACTCCAGCCGTCCGTTGGAGAAGTTTCTGATTGCCACGCAGCTCAAGGTTGAGGCGCCCAGGGAAATTCGCGTTGGGGCGGTGAGCTACCCACGCGCGGTCCTGCGCAAATTCCAGTTCTCGAAAAACCGGGTCTCAGTGTATGAGGGACGCGCCACTATGCGCTTCAGCATTTCAATTCCCAACGATGCCGACATCGGCTCGAAGGAAATAAAAGTGCGAGTGAGGTACCAGAGCTGTAACCATGAGGCTTGCTTCCCGCCGCAAAACAAAGATGTGAGTTTGTGGTTGAATGTGGAATAGGAATGGCAGCGGAAAAAGGGGAAGGGGGAAAGGGGAAAGGGGAAAGGAGGAAGGTCTCGAGGTAATCGGGCGCCGACCGCGATATTCCCCATGGGGAGGTCACGAGGGACCCGTGCATTTCTCTTCCGCTTTACCCGTTCCCCTCTTCCCCTTTTCCCCGTTTCCCCCTGCTCTTCCGATCACCGACATTAGCCTGCCAACCTTCCCGTAAACATTCTTCTCGCGCCGATATGAGAAAAAGAGATCTGGGTGGCACATGGTGCAAAGCGGGGCGATGTGAATCTTTTCCGGAGCTACCCCTGCAGACATCAGTTGGCGTTGGTTGGCTTGCAAGAGATCGATGCAAGCGTGGTCAGTTCGAGTTGCGGTGAAGATCTGGTCATGAGCCGGAAAGCGTTCGCGAAAGGGATCGATAACATCAGCGCCAACTTCATAACAACACGAACCGGCAGCTGGTCCGATGGCAACGCGAACGTCTGCAGGCTGTGCGCCGTATTCGGCGGTCATACGGCCAAGTGCCTTTGTGGCAACTTCCGATAGAGTGCCACGCCAACCGGCGTGCACCGCTGCAAATGATACTGTCACCGGATCGCCGATCAAGATGGGAACGCAGTCCGCGGTCTTTACTCCTGCCAAAACGCCAGGTGCAGCGCTCACGATCGCATCGCAGTAGACTGTATCGCCGCGCGAGTCCTCTGCCGGCTTTGCCTCGACCGTGTTACTGACCAGTCTGACGTCTGAGCCGTGTACCTGCCAGCAACCGGCGAGCGCCCAGTCTCCTGGAAAAAGCTTGAGAAAGCGGCGGCGATTCTCCAGAATGTTTTCTGCTGAATCTTCGTTAAAGCCGGCCAGGTTGAGGGCATTTTCCGGCATTGGGCTGGTGCCGCCGGCGCGGGTGGAAAACCCGTTGCTGAATCCATCATCTTCGAGCGCCGCGCAGACTAGTGCGCGGACTCCGTCAGTTTCGCGCCAGTAAAAGCCGGCCTGGGCTGAGTCTTGATCGCTTATGATTGTTTCCATTGGAATAGACATTATCGAAGTAGAGCGAATCCGCGAAGTGTTGTTGCGCACGCCACGATTTGCGGAGCGCGTCTTCACCCCGGCCGAGCG
>DATKIS010000056.1:0-4468 GCA_035543975.1 Pyrinomonadaceae bacterium | reverse complement strand
TTCCGGCGAAGCTTCCGGGGCCGGCTCCTGGCGAGGTGTCCGCTTTGTGGGAGCACGTTGTTGGGTTCGCGAGGGCGATTGGGGCAGCGTAGCGGACACGCCCGCAATACAAATCGAGCAGATTAGGCAAATACGAAGTATTTCAACCCTCACGATTTCTCCAGTTCAATTGGAATGTAAGTTAAGCGAAACGACTTGTCCGACGCACTTCAGATTGTCGACAACTCACAGGAACGCATTGCTACGATGAGTATTGCCAGAATAACCGTTGCCATCCGCGGGAAACAACGTGGCAAACGGCAAATCAGTCAGGGGGAGTAGCCACCATCAAGCAGGGCTTGAGTCGGCGGCATTGGCCCCACTGTAAAGGAAGGCTCGGGCGCACAAACCCAATCGCCTGGACAGTGAGGCCACTACGGCGCTACACACAAAACAATTAGGCCCTCCTTGCTGGCCCTTCGCCGTTCAATTAGAATCGAGCCACTCGGTCCCAAATGAGATCTCTATTACTGGGCGTACTTGCCACTTATGTCGTCGCCGCAATTCATACCGTGCTGGCGTTTATTAACAAACGCCGGGCGCTCCAACGCGTGTCAGAATGGTCGATGCTGATCGGATTTGCCTTGCATACGTCAGCTCTAATCGCTGACTGGGCTATCTACGGCCACTATCCGCTCTACTACCTGCGCGAGACCCTCTCGTTCCTGGCCTGGACCCTGGTTGCCAGCTACGGCCTGGTGCTTTACCGCTATCGGGCCCGACCACTAGGCATTTTCACCTTGCCGCTGGTGTCGATCTTGATTTTCATCGCTATTGTTACTCGTTCAGAACCCAGCGGGTCCGCTGAAGCCAGCAGCATGTCAACCACCTGGCTATTTCCGGTTCACACCGCTTTGGTGTTGTTTGCCTATGGGGCATTCTTCGTGGTGTTCGCGGCCAGCATTATGTACCTCCTGCAGGAGCGCGAGCTGAAACTAAAGAAGTTTGGCGCTATCTTTCATCGGCTACCTTCCTTAACTACGGTTAACGAAATCGCCACCAGCTCGGCCGCGATTGGTCTGACGTTGTTAACCGTCGGGATCGCAACCGGAATGTTGTGGTCATCGTCACGCGATGGGCAGCTATGGCACAATGATCCAAAAGAGATCTTTGCGGCGCTGACGTGGTTGCTTTACCTGTTGCTGATTCTCTACCGCTCCACCGCCAGTTGGCGCGGACGCAGAGCAGCCTGGATAGGCGTAGCCGGCTTTGTCCTGGTCCTTTTCACATTCTTTGGCGTCCGGCTGATGGGCGGGTACCACGTCTTTGGGTAGCTAATGTCTATTGTCTTAGTTGGAGTTAACCACAAATCGGCGCCGGTCGAAGTGCGAGAGCGGCTCGCCTTCACCGAGGACGCCTGCGCGGCGGGGTTGCGCTCCCTGGTCGATGGCCAAATCGTACGGGAAGGCCTGATCGTCTCTACCTGCAACCGGGTGGAAGTATTGACCGAAACCGCCAACGGTCAACTCAGCGACACCACTGAACGGGTCATAAAGTTTCTTAGCCGTGAAGAATTCCTGCCCCGGTCGTTTTACGAAGCGCATCTCTACACACACACCGACGATCAGGCAATCAGGCACCTTTTTCGAGTGACTTCTTCGCTAGATTCGATGGTAGTCGGTGAACCCCAGGTCCTGGGACAGGTACGCCGCGCCTATTCGATCGCGCTTGAGGCCGGTACTGCGGGGCGAGTGCTCAACCGGCTGGTCCACCATGCGTTTCGGGTCGCCAAACGTGTTCGCACGGAAACAGGGATAGCCGCGAATGCCGTCTCGATTAGTTATATGGCCGTCGAACTGGGCAAGAAGATATTCAAGTCCCTGAAGGGTCAGACTGCCCTCTTAATTGGCGCCGGTGAGATGGCTGAACTCTCGGCGCGTCACCTGGTCAACGCTGGTGTCAGCCGGGTGTTGCTGGCTAATCGGACCGAAGCACCGGCCGTCCGGCTGGCGAAGGAGTTGGGCGGAAGAGCAGTCAGCTTTGATCAATTATCAAATCACCTGGCGGAGGCGGACATAGTTATTTGTTCGACCGCGGCAGACCATTATGTGATCACTGCATCGATGGCCCGCGAAGCCCTAAGCAAACGGCGCAATCGGCCTTCCTTTTTTATCGACATCAGCGTTCCTCGCAATATCGATCCGGCAGTGGGCGATCTGCCCAATACTTTTGTATTCGATATTGATGACCTTGAGTCGGTGATCTCCTCGAATATTCGTGAGCGCGAGCGCGAGGCTGAGCGGGCGGAGTTGATAATTGAATCTGAGATCATGCAGTTTCAACAAGCACTGCGCGCGCTGGATATCGGCCCCACGATCGGCGCCCTGCGACAGAAACTTCAAGACATCGCAAAGCTGGAGTTGAAGCATCAACGCAGTCGGCTGGGACCACTGACACCCGAACAGGAACATGCCGTAGAAGCGTTGCTCGTTTCGACCGTCAACAAAATCTCTCATCCCCTATTGAGTCATATGAGACGCTCCTATGACGCCAGCGACTTTGAAACCATCCAGGCCTGGCGGGATATCTTCGGCCTCGAAGATTAGTCTCGCGCCTTTACACCTACATGAAAACAAGTCTTGTAATTGGCTCTCGAGGTTCGAAGCTTGCACTGGTTCAGGCGCAGATAGTCAAAACACAACTGGAACTGCTCAATCCTTCCCTGGCTATAGGGATTAAAGTTATCAAGACCTCGGGCGACGTCAAGACTGATCCACTTTCGATAATCGGCGGCAAGGGAGTTTTCACCAAAGAGCTGGAGGATGCACTCCTTGATGGTCGCATTGATATCGCCGTTCATTCCCTGAAGGATTTGCCAACCGTTATTCCGCAGACGCTAACGATTGCCGCCATGTTGAAACGCGAGGACCCGCGCGATGCTCTGGTGTTTCCGATGGGCGAACGCGGTCAAATTAATACTACCAAAGCTACGCTCTCGGCTTTACCGAAAGGTGCGGTCATCGGCACATCGAGCCCGAGGCGTTTGGCTCAGTTGAAGCACTTGCGCGACGACCTGGTTTTCAAGGACCTGCGCGGGAATGTGGATACGCGTCTGCGCAAGCTTGACGAAGGGGAATACGATGCGTTGCTGCTAGCCTGTGCCGGCTTACGACGGCTTGGTCGCGACGACAGGATCAGTGCGGCGCTGCCAACCCAGGAGATGCTGCCTGCAGTTGGACAAGGCGCAATCGCGCTTGAAGCACGGGATGGGGATGAAGACACTCTCGGCGTTGTCAGAGGCCTGGATCACAAGTTTACCCGGCTAGCCTGCACGGCGGAACGTTCCCTCCTGTTGACCCTCGGAGGTGGATGCTTGCTGCCGATTGCCGGATTTGCCGTTATCCGCGATAAGCGCATCAGGCTTCAAGGACTGGTTGCCGACACGATGGGGAAACGAATTATTCGAGATCAGATTTCGGGCGGATTGGACGAGGCGGACGCCTTAGGAGGCCGTCTGGCAGAACAACTCCTGGCAAAAGGCGCCCGCGAGTTAATGGAGGTGAAGGGCTCATAGGTCGAAACCGTCCTGGCGGCTCTATCAGATTATCGTGACGAAAAGCGCTCAACCACTCACCGGTCGAACCATCGTCATTACCCGGGCCCTCGCCCAGGCCGACGACTTTTCTGCGGAACTCCAAAACTACGGCGCCGCAGTAGTCCTCTGCCCGACGATTGAAATCGGCGAGCCCAACAGCTACGAACGTTTGGACGAGGCGATTGATCATCTCTATGGATACGATTGGCTCATCTTTACCAGCGTCAACGGCGTCGACTACTTCTTCCGCCGGCTGGATTCCCGCGGGCGCCACATCAGCGACCTCGACGAGCTACGAATTTGTGCGATCGGTGAAGCTACGGCTGAGCGACTAAACGATTTGCACGTGCATGTGGACGTCATTCCAGACGAGTTTAAGGCTGAAGGGGTCTTCGAGGCACTCAAGAGCTTCGTGGGCGGAGTTGCCGGGCTCAGCAATCTCAATCTGCTCATTCCGCGCGCTTCCGTCGCCCGCGACTACCTGCCACGGGCATTGGAACAGGTGGGCGCTCGGGTTGACGTGGTCCCCGCGTATCGCACGTCACTTCCCGCAAATCTCGATCGGGGCCGCATCGCGGCAATGCTTTCCGGAGGCGCAGACTGCATTGCGTTTACAAGTTCATCCACCGTCAAGAACCTGGCTCAACTGTTCGACACCCAGGACTTGAGCGAGCCGCTATCAGGAGTAACGGTGGCCTGTATCGGGGACATCACGGCCACAACTGCGGCGGCGTATGGACTCACCGTAGAGATTCAGCCTGATCAATTCACCATTCCCGCCCTGGCTCGCTCCATCGCTGATTATTTCGATCGATAGAGCCAAAGGACATCCGCAGATTGCGCAGATTTAGGCGAAACCAGCACGACCGACAAGAAACTATCGATCACTCGCAC
>DATKIS010000055.1:0-3000 GCA_035543975.1 Pyrinomonadaceae bacterium | reverse complement strand
CGCCACGCCCTATTTCCGAGGTTCTTAGCGACGTCTATCAGGAAGAACGCAAGACTTTCTGACGTAAAGCAAACTGTTAGTTTGCTCGCCGCTACAGTTTTCGGTTTTTCGATTCGGGTTTACGTCAACCAACCAGCGAGCAAACAAACAGTTTGCTTAATAACAACCACGGTACCCAACCTTTGCTCGAAACGCTCACTGCCGAGATCATTGCGATAGGTTCGGAGCTTCTGGCTCCTGACCGTACTGACACCAACAGTCTCTGGCTCACCGAGAAGCTAAACAGCATTGGCATCGAAGTAAAACTCAAGACTATCGTGGGTGATGATGACGCCCGGCTTGAAGAAGCCATCAGGGACGCAACCCGGCGCTCAAAGGTTGTCATCACGACCGGAGGTCTCGGACCAACTGAAGATGACGTCACGCGTAAAGTGGCGGCGCGAGCGCTCGGTCGGCGGCTGTTGTTGGATGAAACTATTCTGGCCGACCTGCGACAACGGTTCCTGAGTTATGGATATGTAATGCCTGAACGGAATTCGCGCCAGGCGATGGTGATCGAACAAGCGGAGGTGCTCCCAAATCCTAACGGTAGCGCGCCGGGCCTCTTTATCGAACACCAGGGCGTTTCTGTGGTTTTGCTTCCCGGGCCGCCGCGCGAGATGCGGCCCATGTTTGAAAATCACGTGCTGCCTAAACTGGCGGATCGGGCTGGCTCGGTGAAGGTCCTGCGACGAATGCTGCGGGTGGCGGGGCTGGGCGAGTCGGCAGTGGACGAGAAGATTGCACCCATCTACACGCAGTACGAGAATCCGCAAACCACGATTCTCTTCAACCAGAGCGAGATTGAGATTCACCTCACGGCCCGCGGCCGCACTGAAGCGGAAGCGAACATCTTGCTCGACCGCTTATCGGGACAGCTTGAAGAGCGTCTGGGCGATGCAGTCTTTTCTTTTGCCGGCGAGAAGATGGAAGAGATTGTGGGCCTGAAGTTAACCTTGGGAGGCTACACGGTGTCGGTAGCCGAGAGTTGTACCGGGGGATTGATTGCCCAGCGATTAACAGAGGTCGCCGGGTCTTCGAAATACTTCATCGAAGGGGCTGTAACCTACGCGAATGATGCTAAGACTAGAACGCTGGGCGTCGAGCCCGTGTTGCTGCTGGAACACGGCGCAGTAAGTGCGCCGGTGGCCGAAGCGATGGCTGAAGGGATACGGAAACGAGCGCGCACTGATTTCGGTTTAGCGGTGACTGGAATCGCCGGCCCGGGCGGCGGCACTGAAGAGAAGCCCGTTGGTCTAGTTTACATCGCCCTGGCTGATGACGTTCAGACCAAGAGCCGAAAGCTGCAAATCCCTGGTGATAGACAACTCGTTCGGTGGCGTGCCTCGCAGGCCGCACTCGATCTGCTAAGACGACGATTGATTTAGATCTTGTATTCGGCGACCGGGAGAAGTGTTAACGGTACTATCAGTTTCTGTTACGGCGTCGTCTGAAATAACACTCAAGGGTGGCGCGCAGTTTCCTCAGAGCCTTTGCTGTTTGCAGCTGAGAGTCAATTAGGCTAGTTATCCTGTTACAGTTAGGTGGACATACTAAGTATGATGCCATTCGTGATTTGAGACATTCTAGTAATGGAGCGCCCTTCTACGTCTGGAAGTTTATGCCACGTTTTTCTCAAGGTCTGCTCGATTCCGTCATCTAATTGTATCCCTCGGAAGATGCGGCGAAAAAAGGCGTAGCCGTTGGTCGCACGGGATTCCTACTGGGAATGGGGTCAGAAACTCACCCTACCCACGGCGACATTTTTTTTCATCTCTATGCCGTAACAAACGATCATGTGGTGAATGATTACGGTCAGGCTTCGGTTATCCGCTTTAATACCACACAAGGTGAAACTGAAACACTAAACCTCACACCTGCGGATTGACTATCACATCCCGATGGCGATGATATTGCGGTTACGTATTTAGGGTTCTGCGATATAAGGAAACCCGCACGTAGCGTCCTGCTTTCCCTTTGTATTACGCCCGAGTTCATTGAGCAGCATGATATAGGCCCAGGTGACGAGGTTTACACACTTGGAAGATTTATAGGTTATGGCGGTGTCTTGAACAACGAGCCGTCGGCAAGGTCTGGGATCATTAGTATGATGCCCATCAGAACCAATAGAGTATGAGGGCCGTCTTCAGGAATGTGTTTTGGTTGAGATACGCGCTCTCAGGGGTTCAAGTGGTTCACCTGTATTCGTCAGTCCTGATCCGTTTGTCAGAAGATCAAGGCACATGGAACGCGAGTCAGACATAGACAAAAAAATGAAAATAGCATTTGAGCCCATTGGGACGTGGTTGTTAGGGATAGCATTTGCTGATCTTCCTTACGCGGAACCCGTCGTGAGCAGAGTCACGGGGGAAGAAACCGATTACGTAGCGTACTCCAACTCAGGGCAGACAGCCGTAATTCCTGCGTGGAAGATACGCGACTTCATACTAACGGATGAAAGGTTTGTCATGACTAGAAAAGCCGACGACGAGAAAGTTACGGAAGCAAAGAAAAGGAGCTTTGAGGCCGACGGCGGAGAAAGCGGCAGACCCGCTACGCTAACAAAAGAAAGTTTTGGAGGTACACTTCGACGTGTCAGTCGAAAGGTTTTTCAGGAAGCCAAGCCAGAAAAGAAGTGAGCTGCCTCAAAATAGAGGGCAAAATAGCAAGCCCCCGTTTTGCACCATCGTAACCAATCGCGAAGAAACCTATGAGTGGCTGACTAATGGAAATCGTTCCGGATGTTCAATCGATTCAACTGCCAGATCGATATCAAGATCGGGCCAATGCAGATGGCGCGGGTTCAAAAGCTCAACATTGTGGATGGGCGGACCCGGTAACATTCCTGAACCAGGGAAAATTCTCGAAGGAGAGAAACGACTCCTTCTCGCCGTTCAATACCCAAATCCCTTGCTTGTCAATTTGAGTGACCTCAGCCTCCAAGATTGTTCCCGTTACGAC
>DATKIS010000054.1:0-6589 GCA_035543975.1 Pyrinomonadaceae bacterium | reverse complement strand
ACGCCGGGCGGATCAACGACGACCAGCAGGGTGGCAAAAGCGGCAAGGCCGAATTTGATGATGTCCTGATCCATTCGGGGAACAATAGTACCTCAACCCCGAGCGGTAACGAGAAGGCCGCGCCAGTCAATCAATCAAGATGGGCGATGGTAATAAAGATGATTGCGACAAAGGCGCCTGCACCTATCCCGATGCCAAGAGCTATGTTCCTGGCGGTGGAGTGGCCACGGTTAGATTCGACCTTGGCAACGTCTGCATAGCGGATGGTGGTCGGTGCGTTGGTCTTTCGATCGCGAAGCACAAACTCCTCGTCGGAAGCTTGGGCGATATATCCCTTGGTTTTTGAGCCGTCCATGAGTTTGACCGTCGCTTTGGCCTTTTCTCCAATGCCCAGTCTGGCGATCTTGATCTTGACTTGCTCCAGGGGCATCGTTTGCTGGGCCTTCTGTTGAGCCGCAAGTGGCTGAGCAAAGGCGCAGAGTAAGACCAACAGCGAGAGTACTAGTTTGGATTGGGATAGATGTGTTTTCAGCATGAAGTTTTCCTCGGTTTTCAAAACTACGATCCCGACCCGGGGCCGAAATCACGTGGTTGTTGTGTAAATCGTTAATTGTTAGACGAGCTGTGCAATGAGGATGCCAACTGCTCTGGAGGAAAAACGGTGCAGAAAGGGCGAGAGCTAGTCAGGGGAGGGAAGAATCGCTTTGATCAGAATGTTCCTTTAGCAGTAACCATCCGACACTCGAAAGCGGTGATGTTACTGTCCCGGCGTCTTTGGGCTTTGGGTCTCGGGGAAGAGACTGTAGAGCAGGCTGGTCAAAGTCCATCGCAAAGCACGAAGAGGTCAGGTCCGAATCAGGGATCCTTGCGAGACTTTGCGGCTCTTCGCCTACTTTGCGGCAAGTAAATCCATTAAGCGATGACCGCAGAGTGCACTAAGAGCCGCAAAGTTTACGCAAAGAATTGAACTTGGGACATGACGATGAAACTGCCGGGCTGTTTTTGCCAGAGGTTGGCGCGGTAGCCTTGGTGGATGGCGACGTGGTTTCACTACACGGTTGGCGCTTGGCAGCGCTCATGGGAGGCAGGAGGCCTGCGCTCCCAGGCGGGCGAAGAGTTATTTCGCTGGCTGCGCAGCTGCAGTTGCCGGATTCTTCGCGTTGTAGTACGTGATGAACATCCGAGTAATATCCATTTCATCTCTAGCCGAGAGGATCGCCGGCAGCAGCTTAGTGACGTCGAGAATCATGGTGATGCCATGATCTTTCCGAAAAGAATCGAGCTCTTTGCCAATGTCCGCGGACACCGGGCCGACCACCTCGCGATAACGCCTTTGCGACAGCGCAGTATAGTCTTTCTCCTTGTACTCATACTCCCGCTGCAGTTTTTCTCCGTCATCCTGCTTTGTCTGAATCGACGTCTGTGAGACAACTGGGGCCTTTTGCAGGTTCTCGATATCAGTCGCAATCTGCCGCATTCTGTTCTGGATACCTTGAAGTTCGTCCTGTTTGGGCTTGAACTCGCGTTGCAGGGTTTGCAGCGCGCTGACAAAGCGATTGATGCCCTCCTTCTCATCCGCAAACGCTTCGGTATTAACGAAGGCGATTTTGGCTTCGGGAACAGCAATACCGCCTGGGTTAGCAGCCGGAGTGGCTGTGGGCCGGGGAGGAGGCGTGGTCGTGCCGGTGGGCCGGGTTCCTTGTGCAAAAGCCGGGAGAGCGACGATGGCCGCGAAGATTGCTGACGCGGCGAACATACGAATGATTTTCATAAGTTTTTATCCTACTTCCTCAGGGTTAGAATGGCTTGACGGGAATCGTCTCTTGAGATGTAAGCGATGCCGAAATGGTTGGAAGTAGGAGTGGTTCAAGGGAACGATCCGAAGTTATCCGAGCTTCCACGAAAAGAGTCCAGAATCTTATGCCGGTAGAACTACTTCCCATCCACACTATATCCTGCATTTGACATATAGGACTCAGTAGCGTAGGGTGAGTGTCGAACCGAGTCCAGCTTACTCCGCTCTCAGCTCCTCTGGGATCATCCAGATCACCTGATATCCACAGCTCACTTACTAAGAATTTAACATCTGTCCATCAGTCCGAAGCTACTGTTCCCGAATGTATCTGCCCAAGAGCAGAGCGTCGGTCAGTGTCGGCGCGACGATGTTCTACACGGGGTAGCCTGTCAGATGGCCACCCCAAAACGCAAGCTGACGCGTGAGCCAGTAAGCCTAACTAACGGAACTCGGCCATATTTTCTACGGAAAGATAACGAAGGAGAATGAAAGCAATTATGACGACGAACATCACCCCATTACACGATCGCGTAATCGTGAAGCGCATTGAAGAAGGCGAACAAATTCGCGGCGGCATCATCATCCCGGATAGCGCCAAAGAGAAACCTCAGGAAGGCGAAGTGATCGCTGTTGGGCTAGGCAAGTACAAGGAAGACGGAACGCGCCAGGCGCTGGACGTCAAGGCCGGCGACCGCATCTTGTTTGGCAAGTACACCAGTTCTGAGATCAAGATTGACGGCGAAGAACTGCTAATCATGCGCGAAGACGAAATACTCGGAATTATCGCGCGGGCTGGCGCCGCCGCTGGTGGCAAAAAGAGCAAATAGTCGGCGTAACGCAAACTGTTAGTTTGCGACCGTGAGGGACGCCCTCAAAGACTAGCGGTTTAGGCATTCATCGTAAACGCAAACTAACAGGTTGCGTTACAAGTTCGAACTGGAGAAAAGACAAATAATTATGGCAAAGCAAATAGTTCATGGCGAAGAGTCTCGTGCGGCTATCCTGCGTGGAGTTAATCAACTCGCTGACGCAGTGAAGATCACGCTAGGTCCGAAAGGACGTAACGTCGTTCTGGGTAGGTCGTATGGCAGCCCGACAATCACCAAAGATGGTGTCACCGTGGCAAAAGAAATTGATTTGAAAGATGCGATGGAGAACATGGGCGCGCAAATGGTGCGCGAGGTGGCCTCCAAAACCAGCGACGTGGCCGGCGATGGCACCACCACCGCCACTGTCCTGGCGCAGGCGATTTACCGCGAGGGTGTAAAAACCGTTGCCGCCGGCGTGAATCCGATGTCTTTGAAGCGTGGTATCGACAAGGCAGTTGAGCGCGCCACGGCGGCGATCAAGAAGCTATCGAAGCCAGTTGCCGGGGGCATGATTGCGCAGGTTGGTACGATTTCGGCAAACGGCGACGCGGCCATCGGGGAGCTGATCGCTGAAGCCATGGCGAAGGTCGGCAAAGACGGCGTGATTACAGTTGAAGACGCGAAGACGATGGAGACGGACCTCGAATTTGTGGAAGGAATGCAGTTTGATCGCGGCTTTCTGTCGCCTTACTTCATCACCGATGCAGAAAAAATGGAAGCGGTTCTCGATAACCCGGTGATTTTGTTGAGCGAAAAGAAGATCAGTGCGATGAGAGACTTGCTGCCAATTCTTGAGCAGGTAGCCAAGCTGGGCAAGCCGATCCTGATAATCGCGGAAGATGTTGAAGGCGAAGCGCTCGCGACCCTGGTGGTTAATAAGCTGCGCGGCACCATCAACGTGGCTGCGGTTAAGGCTCCCGGTTTTGGCGATCGTCGCAAGGCCCTGCTCGAGGACATTGCGGTTCTCACCGGCGGCAAAGTGATTAGCGAAGACCTGGGCATCAAACTCGAGAACATCAAAATCGAAGACCTGGGACGAGCCAAGAAGGTGACGATCAACAAAGAGAACACGATCATCATTGATGGCGCCGGCGATACCGATGCGCTGCGCTCCAGAGTGAAAACCCTCAAGGCGCAAATTGAAGATTCTTCGTCAGACTACGACCGCGAGAAGCTGCAAGAGCGTTTGGCGAAACTGGTAGGCGGCGTGGCCGTGATTCGGGTTGGTGCTGCCACCGAAACTGAACTCAAGGAAAAGAAGGCCCGCGTGGAAGACGCGATGAACGCCACCCGCGCGGCTGTCGAAGAAGGCATCGTGGCGGGCGGAGGCGTGGCCCTGATTCGCGCGGCTAAAGCGCTGGATAAGTTCAAAGTATTTGAAACGAATGAAGACGGCGAAACGATCTCAGGCGATGAAGACGAGCAAATTGGCGTCAACATCATTAGGCGCGCGCTTGAAGAGCCGCTGCGCCAGATCGTTCAAAACGCCGGCAAAGAAGGCGCTGTCATAGTCGAGAAGGTAAGGGCCAGCAAAGACCCGAACTACGGCTATAACGCTGCCACTGAAACTTTTGAGGACCTGGTAGCCGCGGGGATTATTGATCCCGCGAAAGTCACGCGTTGCGCGTTGCAAAACGCCGCATCAATCGCGGGCTTGATGCTAACCACGGAAGCCCTCATTTCTGAGCTACAGGAAGATGATAAGCCTCGGGCAATGCCCGGCGGCATGGATATGTAATCCCAAACGTCCTTAGCAAATTGGGAAGCTACCATGTCAGCATGCAGCTTCTGTCACGTCGCCCCCGGAGAAGTCTCCTGAAGCGAAATCCCAAACGGGAAAAGGTAAGAAAATTATGTCTATGAAACTTTATGTCGGTAACCTGGCGTTCCAAACTTCGAGCGATGAGCTGCAGACCCTGTTCGCGCAAGCGGGCACTGTCGAAAGCGTATCCTTGATTGAAGATCGCGAAACAGGTCGTTCGCGCGGCTTCGGCTTCGTTGAGATGTCAACGAAGGAAGAAGGCGCTGCGGCGATTTCACGATTCAATGGAACGGATTTGGGTGGACGCGCGCTGAACGTCAACGAAGCCAAGCCACGCGAAGATCGCGGCGGCGGTGGCGGCGGACGCAACGGCGGCTCGCGCTACTAACTAGAAGCACGCAAGTGCAACCAAAAAAGCCTCCGCGCGGCCAGTCCGCCGGAGGCTTTCGTCTTTCAGGGGTTCATTAGCCGACGAGAAAACACGAAACCGAGTCCGAGGTGGGGCAAGCTTTGGACAAGATAGAAGGGGTATGAAGTGAGTACGAAAACAACCGAATGGTGCTGCGTGCCTGTGATTATCGATGATGAGACATCTGAGCTGTTTCGGCTCGAGTCTCCTGATGGCGATCCTAACCAGAAGGTCAGGTTTCATGTCACCCAATCCACGGCGGATCTGGTGCCGCTGGACTTCGGGCGATACCAACCTAGCCTGCAGCGCATGGTGGATGACTGGCGAGTCCAGAAAGAGCGTCTAATGCAAATGCAGCAGGCCGACCGAATAGAAAACCAGGATATCGTGTGAAACAGCCGGCTCAGATGCCGGGATGTCCGGCGGGTAGGTATTCCTAATCTGCAGAATTCTTGGCGCACCTTGAAGTTTGATTGCGTTCTTTGCGGTAAAAAAGCCTTGAAAACAAATGCCGTGAAGAGCGCCCGGAACGCGAAGATCGCGCAACGGGCAACTTAGGACACTAGCGGTTGGCGATTTCATTTTTCTTTGTTCCTCGCGATTGTTAAAATTTCGCCGTACCCCCTGAACGATAACGAATCCAGAGCAATTGCACAGTTGCAATGATGAAAGGGTCATCTAATGGTTCGCAGAATTCCAACCGCATTGTTTCCAGCTCTCTTATTCGTAATATTTGTGGCGTTACCGGTTTGGGCACAGGATAAAACCGAACATTGCTTTACGGCGGGAGCACGGGCTGAAGCAGAACGCTCGGCTAAGTTGTGGCAGGAGCCCGATCCCGGCTACGACCCGGCTCTGGGCGTGAGTACTTCGAAAAGCGCACGAGCTGGCGCACTTCCCGTCGATGCTAACGGGCTGGCGCTGCCGCTCAAATGCGTTGCGAACAAGGACCAGACCAAAGGGGCCGGCACGACGCCGAAGTTTCACTGTTCTGTCCAGGGAGTGATAGATGGGGATGGAGAGCTAATTCGCTACAAAGTGAAGCCTCATTTCAAGGGACAGTCGAAGGAGAAGCGCAACGGAGAGATCTACGGTGAGTTCCTGTCATCACGGTTTTCCAAAGCGCTGGGTTTCTTCGCTGACGACGAGTGGGTCGCCGACGTTACCTGTCCGGATTGCGAGAAGAGTTTGACCAGCAGTTTCCAGGGCGCCAGCTTCTCGCCTTTTCAACCGGCAGCTGGAGTTGAGCTAGCATTGGGCAAAGGAATTGACGTTAAGTGTGACAACAAAGACGCCGGCGGCATCGCCGATTCGCTGGCGAAGTTGCTTCAGGGAGGCTCTCCCCGGGCCGAGATTGACGCCTTCAAACTTTGGCTCGCCTTCATTGACCACGGAGACACCAAGACCGACAACCAGAAGTTTTCGTGTCTTGATTCGGTGAAGAATCCCGACGGTACGAAGACCTGCAAGCCGGGCCACGCGGTCTATTACGTCAGCGACATGGGCTCGACGTTTGGTTACAACAGCTCCAGCGAGAAGAAAGCCAGGCTGGAAGCGTGGAAGGGTAAAGACCCGATAAAGGTAAGCGGTGGGCGCTGCACCACAACGGCCAAGAGTGTCGGGGATGCCAACATTAGCGAAGCAGGGCGCCAGCTGTTGGCTACCGGCCTGCAACGGTTGCTTGATGCTGAGCAGAGAGACGGCTTAATCACCAAAGTGTTTCGTGCGTCGCGCAATCAGGAACGCGATGAGGC
>DATKIS010000053.1:0-2852 GCA_035543975.1 Pyrinomonadaceae bacterium | reverse complement strand
GCATGAGTCTCGACCTGGATGCCGTTTCGCAGTGCCATCTCCAGCATTGGCCCCAACTCAGCTTCTTTAACGGTAAGGAAACCGGAAGTATCGGACGCGTCGGCATAAGGCGCCAGCAAGGCCGCACCGCGGGAGCCGAGCGCCCCGTCCGAGACCACTTTGATCGTTCGCGCATTAAAACGATTACCAAACGCACCAACTACCGCCCCGCCATTCAACAATTTTTCGGAGGCTGGGCCTGGGCCGTGCACCGCCTTGTAAATTCGCAGCTTGATCTTTCCCTCGCCGTAGAGCTTTTTGAAGAGTTCAACTTCGGCGTAGCTGCCCCCGGCGTCCTGAATCTGGGTCCAGCCCAACTTGATATTGCGTTTTACCCCCAGAACGATTGCGCGTTCCGCGTCCGCGGCGGAGGTGGCCGGAATATGACGGCGCACCAGACCCTGAGCGGCATCCAGCAACATGCCATTTGGCTCTCCGCCTGTTTTTGAGATCTCGCCACCAAATGGATTCGGGGTGTTTTTGTCGACACCGGCTACCTTCAGAGCTGCACTGTTAACTACGGAGGCGTGACCATCGGCTCGCGTGAGAATCACCGGATTGTTCGGCGCGACCTGGTCCAGGTCTGCGCGCGTGGGGAATGCCTGCGGTTTCCAGAAGGTCTCAATCCACCCGCGCCCCGTTACCCATTCTCGGGGCTGGGCTTGCTCCACACGAGTCTTAACCTTGGCCAGGAAGTCTGCCAGGCTAGTGGTTCCTTCAAGATTGAGCGTCATCTCGCGGAAGCCGACTCCGGCCAGGTGCTGATGCGCATCTGCCATCCCGGGTAGGAGCGTCTTGCCGCGCAGATCAACTACCCGGGTCGTCCCGCCGACATACTTTTGAGCGTCTCTGTTCGAACCGACAAAAACAATTCGATCGCCCTTAACTGCGATCGCTTCCGCTTTAGGCTGGCGCTCGTTTGCCGTGTAGATGTTTCCGTTCTTGAAAACAATATCCGCAGTATCGAAGTTTGTCCGGGGAGGCGTTAGCGACAACGCAGCCATCAGGGCCAGCAGGATTGATGCGAGACTTTTCATTAGGAAGCTTCCAATCAGGCGATTATTAGAAACGCGAATGCTGGGACGGAAGGCAGTCTTATATCATTGATATGGGGCTTCGGAAAACAACTAACCACCAAGAGCACAAAGGAGTCGGACTTTGCACCACAAGCTTCTTCGTGTTCCTTCGGGTAATTTCATTGGTCGTATTAGTCCAAACCCTAAAGCGCGCGCCACGAAAGAACACGAACCAATTCAATTCACGTATAATCCTCGAACTCAACCACGGGCTTTGAAACTATCTAACTTCAGGAGTGAAACTCTAACCATGAAGACTGAAACGCTGAACCTAAACACTTCGCACGGCACTTCGAATGCCTTCGTCGCCCGTCCCGACGGCGACACCGCTGCGGCGGTTCTCCTGATTCAGGAGTGGTGGGGAATAAACGATCACATTCGCGATATCACTCGCCGTTACGCCAGCGAAGGTTATCTGTGTATTGCTCCAGACCTCTATCGAGGGAAGCTGGCCCAAGACCCTGAAGAGGCTTCGCAAATGATGCAGGCTCTGGCACTGGAAGACGGACTGGAAACAATTCGCGCCGCAATGGCTGAAGCTAAAAGCGTCTACAACGTGACGAAGTTTGGAATCACCGGTTTCTGCATGGGCGGAACTTTTGCGTTACGCGCCGCCTGCCAGATAAGCGAACTCGCGGCCGCAGCACCTTTCTACGGCGACATTCCGGAAGCGGAAGTTTTGAAGCAACTGCGCGTGCCGACGCTTTTCATTGCCGGGAAGCGTGACGCATGGATCAACGCAGAGAAAGTTGGGGCTCTTAATTCAGCCGCCCAAGAGTATTCATTACCGGTCGAAGTTGTTATCTATGACGCCGACCACGCATTCTTCAATGATACGCGACCTCAGGTTTACGACGCTGAAGCAGCCGCCGACGCTTGGAAGAGAGTTCTCGATCTGTTCCGGAAACACCTGACAGTAGGCGTGCCGACTGGTGCGTAACGGCCAATCAATCACGCTGGGGGCGCGAGAACTGGAAACAATGGCTTCATCACCTAGCTCTGATGAGATTTAGAGGGCAGATTTTCACGTCCCCATTTCAAGGCCCGACTCATCCAGACAAGTTCGTCGAGGAAGTCGCTGGCACGTTTCTCAACAGCCGGATCCAGAAGCTTCCCTTCCGCGTCGAAGGTCTTTTGTACCTTCGGAAAGTTTAGATCGGCAAAAGTAACTGCCAGACCTAACTCGCGCACCATGGGCACCATCGCTTCGATGACGCGTGTGCCGCCCCAAAGACCAGCCGATACGCCGACAAATCCGACGGCCTTGTGAACGTACTCTCTTAATAGCAAATCCAGCACAGCCTTCAAGACACCCGGATAACCATGGTTGTATTCAGGGGTCACAATCACCAGCCCATCGGCTTTGATGATCGTGTCTCGCCATTCGGGAAAGAGGTGCTTGATCTCCTGACCGTAATCATCTTGAGGCAGGGCGAAATCTGCCGTATCAAAAAGTTTGGTTTGAACGTCGGGCCGCTTCTCCATTTCCCCGACCAACCACCGGGCGGGCATCACACTATTTCGCAGCTTTCGATTCGTGCCTAATAAGACCGGTATGAGTAGCTTCTCCATTTTGTCCTTCCTTCATCCTGTGGAGTGCGGCGGCTTGACGCCGCTTTGTTATCCGACGTGCAGCTCGCGCGCGCGAAGACGTTCGTCATGGCGAGCCGGAGTGCATCGCGTGGTTGAGAGGCTTTCAACGAAACGACAAACTAAAGTGTGTCGGACATTTTGTTT
>DATKIS010000052.1:0-3528 GCA_035543975.1 Pyrinomonadaceae bacterium | reverse complement strand
TGAATTGGGTAAACAGACCACCGATCAAAACCTTCCCGTCTGGCTGAAGAACGAGGTCGATAAGTCCACCGTTTTCTCCCGTACCGGTATTGAACGACCCGTCGGGCGAGCCATTGGTGTTCAGACGGCCAAGGGACTTATCGAAATTGCCGCCAATGAGAATCTTCCCGTCCGGCTGGAGGGCGAAATCGTCAACAACTCGAGCAATGGTCGTGAGGGGGTCGAAAGTTGGGTCGAGCGAGCCGTCGCTGTTGCTGCGGGCAAGACCATCCCGGGAAACATCGTTGTAGGCTGGGAAGAATCCGCCGACCAGGATCTTTCCGTCAGGCTGAAGTGCGATGGCGTAAACGTTCGCAAAAAACTCGCCCGGTCCGGTGCCCGGGTCAAAACTTGTGTCAAGCGAGCCGTTGTTGTTTAGGCGGGCAAATTTGTGTCGAGCGATGCCGTTGTACAGGTTGAAGGAGCCGCCAATGAGGATCTTCCCGTCCGGCTGAATGACGATAGCTTCGATTGCGCCATTTTCAAAAAATTCGTTGCCACTGGTACCCGATCCGGGATTGAACGTTGGATCGAGCGAGCCGTCGGAATTGATACGAGCGATGTTATTGCGGCTCATTCCATCGTACTGGTCAAAGAATCCGCCGATGATGATCTTGCCATCGCATTGGACGGCAATAACACGGACAGAACTGGCCACAACGGTAGTTGAAATAAAAGATGAGTCGAGGGAACCGTCGGCGTTCAGGCGGGCGACCCGGTTGCGCCTCTCACTGTCAAACGTATCGAAGGCGCCCGTAACGACAATCTTACCGTCTGCCTGGAGGGCGAGGGCACCGACGCTAGCGAAGGCACCATACTGCGTCGCCCCGGTGCCGCGGACGAAAGTGGTGTCGAGCGCGCCGTTGGTATTGATGCGGGCGACGACGGCTCGAACGATGCCGTTGTAGGCGTCGAAGGCGCCGCCGATGACGATCTTCCCGTCGGCTTGAATAGCAATGGCACGAACAGTTGAATTCGCTCCGGTTCCGGGGTCGAAGGAAGTATCGAGCGAGCCATTGGTGTTGATGCGGGCGACTCGATTGCGACCGACGCCGTTATAAGTTGTGAAAGTTCCGCCAATGATGACCCTCCCGTCGGTCTGAATGGCAAGGGTGCGAATCTCATTAGCTCCAGTGCCGGAGCCGAGGGTAGTGTCTAGCGAACCGTTGGTGTTGAGGCGAGCGAGGTCATTGCGCGTGACGCCGTTGTACGTGCTGAAAGAGCCGCCGATGATGATCTTTCCGTCGCCTTGAATCGCGAGGGCTTGAACTCTCAAGTTGGCCCCGGTGCCAGGGGCGAACGAAGTGTCAAGTGAGCCGTCAGCGTTGAGCCGCGCAACCCGAGGACGACTTACACCGTTGTATTGCGTAAAGTCACCGCCGATCACAATCTTCCCGTCCGGCTGGACAGCCAGAGTCGTGATTTCGTTATTTACGCCGGTGCCGGGATTGAAAGATGCATCGAGCGAGCCGTCACTGTTGAGCCGGGCGATTCCGTTGCGGCTCTCGCCGTTTATCTTAAAGTCGCCGCCGATCACAATCTTGCCGTCCGATTGGAGGGCAAGCGTGGCCACCCGTGGCAGGGCAGCAGACGATGGGATCTTGTCAGACGGTCCAGGGGAGCTAAACGAAGTATCGCGTGATCCGTCAGTGTTGAAGCGGGCCACTAACCTTGTGCCACTGTCATCATTCTGAACAAAACGACCGCCACCTAATATCTTTCCGTCCGGCTGTACGGCAAAAGCATTCACAGCCTGAGCAAATCCGGTTGTGGACGCTTCCCTCGTGACCCCAGCGCCCGGGTTGAATGAAGTGTCCAGGTCGCCCGCAATGCACTGAGTTTGGGGGATAGCCGGGTTTGTGCTTTCTGCGCTGCAAGCGGCGGATGCGGAGTTTACCGCGATCTGGTGGCCAAGGTCATGATCCCTGCCGCCGGCGTCTGCGGAATGAACCTTCGCCCGATCAATCACAAAGAAGGCAGTCGCCAGGATCAACGTTGCCAACCCCGCCAAGCGCAACCATGGCGGCGTGAAAGATGCGTTGGTGGTTCGTTTGCTCAGTGCTTGATTTCCAGATGGAAAGCGTGGGTTATTCATTCGCGGAGTCCTCGGGCTGATGGGAGCGCGGGTATATTGCCTGTTGGCTGCGCATTAAACAAGCTGTGCCTTAGCTAGCCTTTTCCCAAAGAGCAGGCAGGGACGGCTGCGCTCCCAGCACTGTCAGACTATTGTCCAAATCGCTTGAGGTACTCGGGCGAAAGCAGAAACGAGCGCACCATTTCAGCCCCAATGAAGTCGCCGCCGAAGGAATTCAATTTGTTAAGCCAGAAGTTGAATCCGGGGGCGTCCTCATTCCTTCGTAAGTAGCCGAAGTATTCCATCTGCACAAACGACGGGTTGAATTGCGTGTCGAAAAACGCCTTGCCATAGGCTGCGGTGATTTCCACCTGTCCTTCTGCCAAAACCCGGGTGCCATTGACCACCTTGTGCAGGACGGTAGCCCGGGTTTCGGTCGCACCATTCAACCCGGTAACCAGTGCTTGCCTATCGGCACTGCTAACGTTGGTGCCGGTAGTCAGGAAGAGTCTGTCTACGTAGCCCTGGTTGGTGAGTGCAGCGTAGATATTCGCAAACTCAGACCGTTGCATAAACTCCGTCAGGTACTGCGCGCGATTTGCCTCAATGGTCGAAGCCGAAATCGCATTGGCGACGATGATGCCGCGTGAAACCTGCTGCACGTCGCGCATGAACTCGCGGAAGGTGGGCACCCTTCCCAAGCTGCCTTTATACGCAACGTAGACGTAGTGGCCGGTGTATTGAAACTCCGGCGACAGAAAGAAGTCGCCGCTGGTTGTCTCTCGCTGCTTGTCGATGCACTGGGCCACAGTTTGTCCTGCCGGAATACGTGCCGGGTCGTTGCACTGGGTGATGTTGTCGGTCCAGAAGTCCCAACCCAGGCCCGGCGGGCTCGCGATTGAGAAAATCATGATAGTGCTGGCGGACGAAGTTTCTGTTGTCGTCGATAGGATTGGTGGTCGGCTCGGTTGGGTCGTCGAGGATAAACAAAGTCGCCGTGCTTTCGCAGAGGCTGGCCCCATTGGTCGGGTTGCTCAAGGTGAGCGGCGCCTGCTCCGTGCCTTCGACGTAAGAGTCCTGGGTCAACAGAACGACAATGGATTTGGTGGTCTCACCTGGGGCAAAGCGCAGGGTACCGACAGCCGTGTTGAAGTCACACTTGGAAAGGGCTACCCCGTTCACCGTGCCACACAGCGCGACCGCCTGCGCTTCATCCAGCATGACATCACTGTTATCGCTGGTGGCGTAGTCAACGGTCCCCGCCGATGACGTGTCTCCCAAGCGCGTGACGTTAACGGTGACGAATCCGGCGCTTTCAGAAACCGCAAAGTTTGACTGGCTAAACTGAAATCTTGTAAATGCGGTGAGTGTAGATGGTGGTGCCGTTTCGCTGATTTTGGAGATGAAGGCATCGC
>DATKIS010000051.1:0-2733 GCA_035543975.1 Pyrinomonadaceae bacterium | reverse complement strand
CCGATACAACACCGTATTTAACGTTTGCTTCTGGTTTTGGTCTTTTGCCAGTTCCCAGGGCTTGGCGTCGCTGATCATCTTGTCGATCCGGGCTACGATGGTCCAGGCGATTTCAAGGCTCCGACTAAAAGTCAGGGCTTCAAACTGCTGGAGAAACTGATCGCGAGCTAGTTCGATGAAACTCGAGATGGCGGCTTCGTCGGTATCAACTCCGGCGCGTTTCGCCAGCAACAATTTGTCTTCCGAGATAACCGGCGAGGGTACGATCCCGTTGCAGTAGCGAGAGATCATCGTCAGCGTTCGGCTCGATAGATTGCCTAGGCCGCTGGCCAGGTCGCTATTGGTGCGATCGATAAGTGCCTCATAGCTAAATTTTCCGTCCTGCCCAAACACCATTTCCCGCAGGCAGAAGTAACGGATTGCATCGATCGGAAAGTGCCGGTTGAGCACGTCCAGCTCCACCGTGTTTCCAAGAGTCTTCGACATCTTCCGCCCATTCGGATCGACCCACATGCCGTGGGCGACAATTCCGCGCGGCAAGGGCAATCCGGCCGCCATCAGAAAGGCGGGCCAATAGACGGCATGAAACCGCAGGATGTCTTTTCCTACCAGGTGGAGCGCCGGCCAGAATTTTTCGAAACCGGCTACCTGCTCACGTTCCTCATTCCCGAAGCCGACCGCGGTGATGTAGTTGGTTAACGCGTCAAACCAAACATACATCGTGTGCTCCGGATCGTCAGGCACGGGTATGCCCCAGCTAACGGCCGTTTTGAGGCGGCTGACTGACAAATCCTGTAGACCGCCACGAACAAAGCTGACTACTTCGTTGTTTCGCGAGTCAGGCCGCACAAAATTCGGTTGCGATTCGTAAAGGGCCAGAAGCGCCTCGGCATAATCCGACAGACGGAAGAAGTAGCTATCCTCTGAAATGCGATCGAGCGGAGTGTCGTGGACCAAACAGGTGGGCGGGTCGCCCGGGCCTTTGGGTTTGGCGTACTCATCTTCGGTCTTGTACGCGGCACAGGCGGCGCAAAACCAGCCTTCGTAGTGCCCTTTATAAATGGCGGAGTTCCCTTTCGGAGTTTGCGCTTTGGCCGCGCGCCGCCAAAACTCGCTCACTCCCTCGTAATGAAAGGGCTCGCTGGTACGCATGAACACGTCGTAACCACCGTGGGCGGTGTCCAGTCCAAACTCCGCCGTCATCTGCTTGAAATAGCTGACCACAAAATCGGCTTGTTCTTTGGGACTACGCCCGGCCCGCTGCGCAGCACGCTCGATGTTAATTCCGTGTTCGTCCGTTCCGGTCAGGAAGAAAGTCTCAATGCCCTGCTGACGACTGCGGCGCGCAATCGCGTCCGTCACGATCATCACATAAAGGTGACCGAGGTGTGGGAGGGTGTTCGCGTAGAAGATTGGAGTGGTGACGTAGAAAGTGTTCATTTAGTAAATGGGTAGTGTGGAGAGTCTAGGACAGAGATTTTTCCATATGTCATTTTCCATTTCTCATTTGTCATCGCCAGAAAACGTCCTTTGCAATCAGGCCATTTCCGAACAATGACAAATGAGAAATGGAAAATGTCATATGGAAAATGCCCTCAGCCCTCAGCCCCTCACTCTTTCCCCGTGATAAGCGCCATCGCTTCCGCCCTGGTGCGGGGATCGGTTCTGAATCCGCCGAGCACTGCCGACGTCACAGTCTTGGCGTCCGCCTTCCTAACGCCTCTGAGCGTCATGCAGGTGTGCGCGGCCTCGATCACCACCATCACCCCAATCGGCTTCAGTCCTTCGAAGAGTGTGTTCGCAATATCGGTGGTCAGGCGCTCCTGCAGTTGCAGCCGCCGGGAGAAGGTTTCGGCCAGGCGCGCTAACTTGGAGATTCCCACAATTCGGCCTTCCTTCGGGATGTAGGCAATGTGACACTTGCCGACAAATGGCGCCAGGTGGTGCTCACACATGGAAGCGATGCTGATGTCTTTCACGATTACCATCTCATCGTGCTTGTCGCCCGGCAGCGGCACAACATGATGGCTCGGGTCTTCGCGCATCCCTGACGTCAACTCGGCATACATCTCCGCGACGCGCTGAGGTGTGTCTACCAAGCCCGGGCGCGACGGGTTCTCGCCCAAGCCTTCTAGAATCATGCGCACACCCTGGGCGATCAGCTCCAGGTCAACCGGAGGCAGTCTATTCTCTGCCACCTTTTCATTTTGCTTCTCTTCTGAAAACTTCGTCGCCATAGAAATCCCCAAGCGCAATGATTGTCCGACACACTACGGGAAGCTCTGAACAAGTGCTTTCGACGCGGAGCGTCAGGGTGAATGTAGCCCGGTCTTTCAGGGCCGGGAAAGCCCACCTGGTGGTCGCGCGTCGCGTAGCGACCTTGAAACTGGAGCAAATCCAATCGTCGCTACGCGACGAGAACAGGCAACAAACTGATCCCGGCGTTGAAACGCCGGGCTAAACTCATGCCGATGCTACGCGTCGCAGACAGTTAATCAGAGCTTCCTACAGTTTGTCGATTCGCTCATGAGCGCTCAACCAAGTTAGCTAGACGGTAAATCTACTGTAGCATCAATCGGTCTAAACTTCGTTTTTACTGGCACGCCTGCAATGAACCCAGTGTTACCAGGCCCGGACGACCTATTTTGCCAACATCGGCAATATCTCGCCGGCCTTTCCGGTTATGACTTCATCACATAACGCCGAGAGCGGGGTGCCTTCAGGGTTCACTTC
>DATKIS010000050.1:0-5580 GCA_035543975.1 Pyrinomonadaceae bacterium | reverse complement strand
GGCGTCAAGCCGCCGCAGACCAAAGCGGCGTCAAGCCGCCGCAGACCAAAGCGGCGTCAAGCCGCCGCAGACCAAAGCGGCGTCAAGCCGCCGCAGTCCAAAGTCCTACTTATTTCGGTGTCGCCAGATCGAATAGGTTGTGGCGAGGCAAAGAGACAGCCAAGCCAATCCTTCCGCCATCGCTCCCAACACATCACTTAAGTAGTGCGCGCCGAGATACATTCGGCTGAAACCTACCAGAGCGATCAAGAGACCTGCCGCCAGGATGATGAGAATTTTGGCGGGTTTGGTTTTGACCTTCGTCACCAGTAATACGCAAAGCACGCCGTAGAGGACCGTGGCCGCCATTGTGTGTCCGCTGGGAAAGCTGTATCCAGTGAGTGCGAGGATCGGATCGTCGAAGCGGGGACGCGGACGATAGAAAACCAGCTTCAAATATCTGTTAAGCAACATCCCGCCGAAGACGGTTGTCCATATGGCCAAGAGCCAGTAAGGCTGTCGTCTCCACAGCATGTAGAGGCCGGCGACAATCGCGATGAAGCTGACCGGGATTGTTGAACCAAGCGAAGTGATTATTAAGAAAGCGCTGGTGAGAAACGGCGAACCGTGGGTGTGCAGCCAGGCGTTGATCCGCCCGTCGACTAGACTCAGCGGTTCACCATTCATTACATCTTCAGCAATCTCGCCGAGGATGAGCGTCATGACAACGAATACGAGGAGGCCGGCAACGAGATGTGCCCGCGGATGTCGCCCGGGTTTGCTCGAACTTTCCATCAACTATTTCTGACGCCTGCTGACGCGGGAATGTTGAGACTCCCGTTCAGAGACGGATCCATCCATCTTTCGTTTCCTGGAAGCGTTCCGTCATAGCGAGCGCAAACATTCTGCTTTCCGGTTGCCACGCATGTCGTTCGACGTGAATGAAAGGCCGGTCGACCCGGATCACGTTGAATGAGTTTGTTTCGCCGCGACCGCGGGTGGAAGTGGCGGTGCCGGCCTGCACCACCAGGGCGGAGTGTCCTTTTATCTGGTAGCGGGCTGCCGTGTGTGTCGTATGACCGACATGGAGATGGCCGGCCAGAAAGACGTCCGCGCCGCAGTCCGCCAGTGCTTCCATCGCCATGCGAGCGCGTCCCACGAGGTTGCGCTCATGGTGGCCTTCAGGAAGATCAAAAGGATGATGGGTGACCACAATCTTCACCGCATTAGGGTCACAGGCGCAAAGCCTTTCACGCATCCAGGCTACTTGATCTTCGTTGATACGACCGCCTTTGACGGTTAACGATCTCGCCGTGTTAACACCCAGGATCGCAATCTCGTCATCGTAGTGAAACGGCCGTAGATCGTCGGTGATGTGTCGTTGATATTTTCGCAGAGGTTGGAAGAAACGCGCGAAGATATTATGCAGCGGCACATCGTGATTGCCAGGTACGACAATCTGCGGCTGAGGCAGGCGATCAAGAAACTTGCGCGCAGCTTTGAATTGATGGGACCGCGCTCGTTGAGTCAGATCACCAGAAACCGCGACCAGATCCGGTTTGAACTCCGCGATCGTCTCAACCAGCGGATCGATGATCTGCGGATCGACACTACCGAAATGGATGTCAGACAGGTGAACTATTAAGCGCATTAGGACTCCAGATGCTGGATGTCAGATGTTAGATGCTGGTTTGAATCTGGCCCTTGGCCCAAACCTGGCCCGAATCTAACATCTGGAATCCAGCCTCCAGCATTTATTTCGGTGCGAGTACGCGCAACGCCCGCGGCCGCACCCGATAATGCAGCGGGGGCTCCATCACGCTTAACTCGCCATCGAGAGCCACTCGCACATGCTTATGCTTCGTTTCAATCCACATCTCCCTGGTACATAACGCAGTAAAATCTTTTTCCTGACGGAGTCCCCCCAGGAGCGCGCGCAAGGCGAGCCGGATCAGTCCCAGCCGGCTGATCCGGTCAGTCATGTAAAGACTGAGCTGGCCGGCGTCGAGACAGCCTCGGCGACCGATATTCAGAGTCTCCATTTCGTATTCATTGTTACCGACAAATACGAAGGGCGTTCGACTGGTTAGCTCCCTGTCGTCAACGCTCAGTCTCACATTTAGGAAGGGATAGCGACGCAGGACAGCCAGGCCTGCCCAGACAAAGGCCGGCCATTTGCCCCACCCGAGACGTTGCTGTTTTTGCCGCTCGCGCACAATGCTGGGATAGAGTCCCAAACTCGAGTTGTTGACGAAGATGCGACCGTTGACTTCGCCAACATCAACCTCGACTGTATGGCCGGCTACGATGGTCTGAATGGCGTCTTCGAGATGCAGCGGGATATGCAAGTCCTTGGCGAAATGGTTCAGTGTGCCAAACGGCAAAACTCCCATCGTTTTGCCGGACTCGATGGCCGCTGAAGCAACTGAATTGATAGTGCCGTCGCCCCCTCCTGCCACAATGACGTCAGCATCGCTCTGGGCAGCCTTGCGGGCGAGATCAGTGATCTTTGCTCCGGCGCGCACAACCGAGAGATGCACTTCGACCCCGCTTGCCGCAAAGAGTTCCTGCAGACGTCGATGCACATCCTTCTTGTCGTCGGTGCCAGACTTGGCATTAATGATCACTTCAATTTTCACTGACACTCATGGTAGTGCAAATGTGTTCCAAAAACGTAGCGCTTCGTTGTGAGAGATTTTGGGTTAGTTCGGGGATCGTCTTTCGCTGTCAGCTTCGCCCCACGGAGTAAGAATCATCAACCTGCTACAGCAGCGCGGATGATCGGTTTCGGCTATACTCCTGGAACACTTATGGCCAGGCAAAATTCGCATGCAAAGTCGGTTGATCTGTTTGCCATCGCGCATCAATCCATGCTCGACGCCGGCTTTTACCCGGATTTCGGCGGCGCAGTCAAATCGGAAGTCAATTCGTTGGAAGGCAAGCCGGCGGAGTTTTCGGCTGACTCAGGCCGTGACCTCAGGGCGTTGTTATGGTCATCGATTGACGACAGCAAGAGTCGCGATCTTGACCAGGTTGAGTATGCCGAGCCGCTTTCCAATGGCGATACACGTCTGATGGTTGGCATCGCCGATGTTGATGCGCTCGTTCCCAAGGGGTCCGCCACTGATGAGCACGCAGGTGAGAATTGCACTTCTGTCTATGCTGGGGTCAAGACCTTCCCGATGCTGCCTGAACGACTCTCAACCGAACTGACGTCGCTGGTGGCGGACCAGGATCGGCTTGCCATTGTCACCGAGATGGTCGTTGCACTTGACGGGACAGTTAAAACGACCGACTTCTATCCAGCATTGGTCCACAATCACGCGAAGCTCTCTTATGAGTCGGTAGGCGACTGGCTCGATGGAAAGACCGGGGTTCCCGAAGGCGTCAATAGTGTCGCCGGGTTAGAGAAGCAGATTCGGTTACAGCACGAAACGTCAGAACGACTTGGCGAGTCGAGACGGGAGAAGGGCGCCATCGAGTTAGGAACGATTCAGGCAACTCCGGTCATGGACGATCACGGAAAGGTTAAGGAGCTGAAAGCGATAGAACAGAACAGCGCTCGCGATCTCATTGCCAATTTCATGATTGCGGCTAATGTCGAGATGGCCGAATTCCTCGCTGCTAAAGGCGGCCCGTCGATCAGGCGCGTGGTGCGCACTCCCAAGTTTTGGTCCAGGATCGTTGAGTTGGCAGAAGAGGTGGGTGAAAAGCTTCCGGCTACGCCCGACTCGCGAGCCCTCGCCGAATTCCTGGCTCGACGAAAGAAGGCCGACCGTCTGCATTTCCCCGACTTGTCATTAGCCGTGGTCAAATCATTGGGACCCGGCGAATACTCTGTGCAAGCTCCAGGGGAAGAGGGCGAAGGACATTTCGGCCTCGCTGTGCAGGATTACACCTACTCGACCGCGCCGAATCGTCGCTATGCAGATGTGGTGACTCAGCGACTCGTAAAAGCCGCCATCGCCGGCCAGGCACCGCCGTACTCCGTCGCCGAGCTCCGCAAAATTGCTGACCGGTGTACCGACCGCGATGATGCCGCTCGCAAAGTCGAGCGAAAAATGCGCAAGGTGGCGGCGGCAATTTTACTCGCCGACAAGATTGGCGAAACGTTCGAAGCGATCGTAACGGGAGCAAGCGAGAAGGGGACATTCGCCCGGCTACTCAGACCACCTGTCGATGGACGGATCATCCGCGGTGAACACGGCCTGCGAGTTGGAGACAAGGTCAAGGTTCAATTACTAGCCACCGACCCGGAGCGGGGATTCATCGACTTTGGCCGTGCCTAAACTGATTAAACCAATGAGCGAAAGCCATACCCGAAAAAGCCCATCAAGTCTTTGCCAGCTTGACGCTCGCCACCATCATTCCCCGGGGCCGTTTGGCCATTCCTCGCGGCCAGTTCGTCACAAACCAGTTGTTCGAGACCTGCTATTGCTTTAATCCTCTTGCTTCGCCGAACCTCTGCTCCTTTAAAAGAGACAGGCGCGGGATGTTGCCGGCAAGTATTTGAACAAACCGAATCCAGTGCTTCATTCCCGATCCATCATTGCGCTCGCGAAAACAGCATTTTGGCAAGACTTACACTTTCAGTTTATTCAGGAGCGGGTTTCCAGTTGTGTCCGCCCGGCGATAGGCTATTATTTACCGGAAGATATCTTGGGTTTATCAATCACGAATGACGTGGTTTCTCGGTTATTCTAAAGCGCATCGAAAAACGAAAGACATCTCCCAGTTGGCTCTAAGCACTCTAATTCTGAAACGCGCCAAGCAGCTCGCATGATTCAAGACGATACTCAAGACCTCGAGGGCAAAGCCGCTGGCCGCTCTCTGTGGCAACGCCGCTGGGTGCGGCTGGCTACAATCTGGGGGATTTGGACCATAATTGGTATCGTTTTCACGCTTCAGAGCTACTTCACTTCCTTCCGCTCTGAAAAGCCCATGTACTTTTCAGACGCGATGTACCTCCAGATGACCTGGTCGTATCTGTGGGCTCTGGCAACTCCGCTGGTCGTTTTAGCTGCGTCGCGTTTGCCCATTGAGCGCAATAACTGGATCCGCAGCTCGCTGCTTCATGTTCCTATCAGTATCATCCTCAGCGTAATCGTGACTGCGGTTGGCCATGTGTTCGTGTGGCTGTATTGGGGCTGGAGCATCGGCCGGCCGTTCTCCTTCGAAAGAATGGCTAGATTTGTGGTGGCCAACTTCAGCGAAGGAATCGGTATTTACCTGCTGATAGCGTTGATTAGTTACGCTTTCAACTACTACTGGCGGTATCGCGAAGGGCAACTGAGGACCCTTCAGCTTGAAGCGCAACTTTCCCAGGCCCAGCTGCAGGCCTTAAAGATGCAGCTTCACCCGCATTTCCTGTTCAATACCCTCCACTCAATCTCCGCTCTACTGAATAAGGATCCCGAGGCTGCGCGCAAAATGATTACCCGCCTCGGAGACTTTCTGCGCCTCACCCTGGAAAACTCCGGCTCCCAGGAGGTAACTCTGCAGCAGGAGATCGAATTCCTCAGCTGTTACCTCGAGATTGAGCGCATCCGTTTTCAGAACCGCCTGGTCACTCACATGGATGTGGCTCAACCGACTTTGCTC
>DATKIS010000049.1:0-2157 GCA_035543975.1 Pyrinomonadaceae bacterium | reverse complement strand
AGCCTGCTCAATGTGAGCGGGGTATTATTGGCAACGATTGGAGGCTTTGCTTCACTGTTTGCCCTGCTCATCTCGCCCCAAATGAGAAGCTACAACAGGGTGAGCGTCTACCTCGCGTTCTTTTCGTTATTCGCGGTGGCCCTGATTCTGGAGCACGTCCGCCATGGACTACTGTCCGGCAGGAGGCGCACAGTTTTCGACGCCTCGCTGGGGTTAATACTGTTGCTGGGTGTGCTTGACCAAACTGGCCGCGGTGTTTACTTCGTGCCCCACTACGCCGCCTTTATTGCTGAAAGCGCGAGCGATGCCGACTTCGTCAAACGGATCGAGGCGACAGTGCCGGCGAGCGCAATGATCTTCCAGTTGCCATACGTGGAATTTCCGGAGAATCCGCCGGTAAACCAGATGCAGGATTACGAACATTTCAGACCCTATCTTCACTCCAAAAACCTGCGCTGGAGCTACGGCGCCATCAAGGAAAGAGATACTGCGCGTTGGCAAATGACCACCTCCAAATTGCCCACAGACCAGTTTCTCGAGGTCATTTCGCTTGCCGGTTTTAGTGGGGTCTACGTGGACCGCAAGGGTTACGTGGATTACGGTGCCGATTTGGAATCGAAGCTTCGCCGTCTGCTAAACATCGAGCCCTTGGTTAGTGTAAACAAGCAGATGAGTTTCTTTGATTTGGGCGCCTATAACAATCAACTGGCAGCGAGATACGGTGGCAAGCTTCCGTCGCAAAGGGAGTTGGCCATGAACCCGCTGGTACCTGAGTGGACTAAGGGCTGCTCAAGTATGGAAACGGGGGCGGATATCAATTGGCGTTGGTGCTCGGCTGAAGGCGAGGCAGTCATAAATAATCCGCTCAACTATGACCGGCGGGTCAGATTGGAAATGGCGCTGGCAACCGGTTATGAGGAAACCGCAAACCTCTCGATAAGCGGAGATTTAGTCTCGGAGCAGTTGAAAATAAACAGTAAGCCTACGCCTTACTCAAAGATTCTGACGGTACCGCCGGGTCAGCACGCGATTCGGTTCGCTTGTGACGCGAAGCTGGTTTACGCTCCATCCGACAGCCGCCCCCTGGTTTTGAAGGTAGTGAATTTTGGTTTGCAGGAGCTGAAGTGAACCATGTCAGAACCTGCGTAAGCGGGTGGTCCTCCTTTTAGCCAGCACCTTCCCCAATTTACCACCCGCTTACGCAGGTGGTTCTGACAGTTCCCTTGGCCACCCGCTTACGCAGGTGGTTCTGACCTTTCGTTGGCCACCCGCTTACGCAGGTGGTTCTGACTTCCGCCACACGCCCAGCACCGACTTTCCAGCTCGATATCCAAGCAACGGATCCACTAGTCTCGACAAAGGGACCATCAACTTATCCCAAACGGCCAGCTGCTTCACGCTCGGGCTTTTTTGCTTCAGAACAAAGCGATTGCCCAAGGATGCAGTAGCTCCGACGCTGTCCAAATACTTCAGCTCAGTGAGTTCAAGTTCCTCGGGCACCACAGCCAACAGAGTTTGCTTGTTATAGCGGCGATGGTGGCCAATCGCCTCATCAAACGGGGTGTACAGCGACTGATGGGCGGGTGATAACACCACGAGGAAGCCGCCGGGCTTCAAATGATCGCAAGCAGATTGCAGTTCTTCCTGGTCGTTTTCGATATGTTCCAGTACGTCGATGTAAATAACAGTGTCGAACAACTCCTCGGGTCCCAGTTCGCTAACCAAACCGAGCCGCACTTCGCAGGTTGAAGGAAGCTGGTCTTTATCGATCAGAGACCGAAGCTTGTTTCCCAGCTCGTGATCAGGCTCCAGACAAACCCATCGAGTTTGTCGCCGGCTACAGAGGACCTTGGTGGTGGCGCCTATGCCGGCCCCAACTTCCAGAACTTCCCTGCCCAGGTAATCTTTGATCAGACTCTGGTAGTAGGCTTTCCAGTTCTTCGCCTTCTCGAATAACTCGAGCTCAGAGCCCCGATAAGGAAGGTTATTCATCGCGCCGGAAAAACTCGCTGAACATCAAGCACGAAGTATTGGTAATCGCGCTGCGGCAGGAAACTGTAGTTATTCCTTCCGTTTAAGATCAGAAACACGAAAGAAAAAGAGATGGTGACGGACTGCAGAAGAATAATGAAAGACAATCCAACCACGTAGGTAGCC
>DATKIS010000048.1:0-3139 GCA_035543975.1 Pyrinomonadaceae bacterium | reverse complement strand
GCAACTTCATAAGTCTCCTGTATTGTTGGTCTGTGACCATCGCCCCTCCGCACCTTTTGAAGTCCGGCGATCGTCGCTTAAGTTGTCAAAGAACGGGAAATCTAGTTGTCGTTGGCCGGGAAATCTAATTGTCGCTGATCACTTGCGATGTTACCAGTATTGGGAGGGATCTCAGGCTCTACAAGAGCAACACTAAGCATTTCGAATAAACGGTGACGATTGCCAGCTCAAGAAGCCGTTTTGAGAACTAAAGTGATTAGGCACCCGAAGCTCAAAACGAGTTAGTCAAAATACAAAAGGAACGACGAGATTCACTTGAAGTCCGTCGTTCCTTTTGGAAGGCCATCCTGGCCTCAGAAGTTTGTGTGCGCCAGTGGAGGGTTGCTGTTGAACCGTAATGGTCCGAGTTATCTCTTCTTGGCTGCTTTCTTCGCTCCGCCCTTCTTTGCTGCTTTCTTGGCGGCACCCTTTTTCGCGGCCTTCTTTCCACCTTTTTTAGTTGCCATATGCTCTATGTGCTCCTTCCTTCAAAGATTTTTTGTTTCCGAGTCTACCACAAGATGATGTGCTTACTTCTCTCTTGTGGGCTAGAGTAAACGGCGCACAACATCTTGCTATATAAACGTAAACGTCCACGATGTCAACAACTTATTACTCTCAGGCGTGAATTATTTTCGCGTTAAGCAGCAGTGATCTTTGTGATTAGGTGAGTTCTTCAGTCGAAGTCGATCTAAACTGTTGACCAACTATCGCAAGGTTTGAGTGATGACTCTCGCGACCAACTCAAGGCCTAGAGTGGCTCAATCATGATTCAGTTGTGCTACCTGCGGAAGCGCCCGGTTCTCTCGAATCGATTCCTATCTGAACAAAGGAGTAAAAACCCATTCACCATGTCGGCCAATTCCGTAGTACTGAATTATGGAATCTGTCCTGCTGCGACTCGCGGCACCAATGAATGGCCCGGTAAAGGTATCATCCCCAGCCGAGGTGGTTGCAGCGGTGGTTAGACCAAGCGTTGGCACAACTGTGGGTGCCATAAGCTGCTCTACTTGTTGCAGTTGTCGGTCATGCGTAGCGGGACGCACATTGCCTGCGAATAGGATTACAGCGCGCTGAAAGTCCGCCAATTCCGACGAGCGAGGACGTATCAATCTCCATTCGCCCGACTCTGACAGAGGATCGCGAGCAGCTGACGGACGCAATATCTGAATCTTTTTTGTTCTACTTGGGACGCCCTCGAGTAGTTGGTCCATTGAGGTAGGCAGACTCGCATCGCCAGCACCATACAGGCCTTGACGATAAGAATAATATCGACGAATTGCGAGGGCGACTTGCTCTCCGCGAAATATCGCTTCCACCTCGCGCTCGCGTTGAGACTGATGTCGGACGCGCGGTGCAGCGGCGGCAGCAAAGATAGCTACGATTGTCATCAAAGCGAGAAGCGCGACGAGTGTATAGCCTTCTTCTTGGTGTCGAAGTGAGGCACTATCCTTCGGCGACGGTATTTCCGATTTGCCACACACAGACCATATGTTGTGGTGTGGTCCATTGCTAAAGTTCATCGTCTTCACCCTCGGACCGTGGGGTTGGCCGTTGCAGTGGATTGCCACGCTCGCCTTGGTTGGTAAAGGCTAGCGTATGTTTGATCTTCAAACTACTATCGATGAGGATCAACTCCTTTTCCGAAATACTTGTAACCCGGAACCTGCCTCCCAAAAGATCACCCCGCTGAATGTTGAGCATCTCCTTGCTTGCTCTGTCTTGGACGATGGCAGTTGTATCGATGTACCGCCGAGTACCGAAGATTCCCACATAAGAGTAATTCGGGACCGGAGGCGCAGCTACCGTAAGCGTCGCAGAATTTGAATAGAGCGTGCCGTCTGAAGATCGCAGCATGATCTGGCGTGCACCCGGGTTAGCGATTATCGTTGCAGCAACTGTAGCCGAAAGCTGCTGCGGGCTCACATACCGCGTAGGCACCTCGTTGTTATCAATCAAAACTTGCAACTGAGGTGTGAACTTATCTCCTGATATCTCTAATTTGAAATCACCCGTTCGCGCATACACATTCACCGGGGTCATATTTGCTAACAAAACAGGAGGGGTCGGGGTTGGGGTCGGCGTGGGAGTCACCGACTCTTGCACAGCGGGCGGTGGGGGTTGGTAATAGGCGAAAATGTTGCGCCTTGGTTCCTGCGCATAAGGGATTGAATACTCGAAATTGACCGGTCGTAACTGGTCGAGAAGGTCACCCTGCAATTCTACGACTGGCTGTGGCTGTGTCTTACCTAACGCAGTACGTTGGGCTGCCAACTGTTTTGGATCACTCATTGAAGTCGGCACTTTGGTGCTTGAGCCGAAGCCAACAAACGTCCACCATAACAAGCCGATCGCGAGAATTCCCAGGATGCCCGCCCCAATCAGCTTTTTCCGTTCATTTGGATTTCGGATATCGGTCATCTGCATAATTATTGCCTATCGAGTTAACGGTGCGCGCACACTTCCTTCCGAACCTCTCTGGAAATAGGTCGCCATCTCCAATCGCAGACTCACCAATGCTCCACTCGTTACACCAGCCTGATCCCCTTCAGGTGTGGCTGCACCGTTTGTTTCGGTGGCACGTTCCAACTCAACGCTATTGATAATCACGAACTGCCTACTCGCTTCAATATCACGAACAAATCGACGAAGATTTTGATACTGGCCTTCGACCGTCAAGCTAATTGAGATGCCCGGGTAAATGCTTTGCCACTTCGTATTGGCTGACCTTGATGCGTTAGCACCGGTTTTCAATCCCTTCGGATCCAAAGGGGTATAGGTAGGACCCGACGTATTTCGCAATCCGTTCTTACGCATCAGTTGGTTAATCGAGTCGTAGAGACTCATCCGGCCGACGTTGACGGCAATCAAACGATCGCTCTCGAAAGCGTCCAAACTGTGCGTAATGTTTTGTACCGTAGCGTCGGTGCTTAGGCCTAGTCGCACTGAGTTCTGCGAATTCCGGAGCTGACTCTGCAGCCGGGTGCGTTCGGACTGAAGACTGTCAACGCGCGAGCGCGCCGGCACCAAGAAATACAGGTAGCTAACAACCACGAGCATTAAGACTACCAAACTAACGCCCAAGGCTATGAGTTCGGGG
>DATKIS010000047.1:0-7911 GCA_035543975.1 Pyrinomonadaceae bacterium | reverse complement strand
GAGCAAAGCCAATGCAAATGTTTGGCGCGTGATGTTGCTGGACTTCAAAAAAGTAGCCGTCGTCGACGATCGCGTTGATGACTTCGCGAATGTCGTACGGCTGATTCGAGGCTTCGGGAACAATCGTATTGAGGCTCGCGTCTACCCGATCCGCGGAATCAGTGGGATTAACTCGTGGGGCGTCTTCCAGGTTATTGGACGGAATAAACGAAAGCAATTCCCGCACGGTGCGCAGCGCATGTTCGTCGGAGTCCGCTGCGAAGTGGGCCACACCGGAGACGCGATTGTGCGTCATCGCGCCGCCCAATTCTTCCTTGGTGACGTCGGCGTGAGTCACCGTTTTGATTACGTCGGGTCCGGTGATGAACATGTACGAGGTGTCTTTAACCATCACGTTGAAGTCGGTGATGGCCGGGCTATAAACCGCGCCTCCCGCACAGGGGCCCATGATGCAACTAATCTGTGGGATGACTCCGCTCGCCAGGGTATTGCGGAGAAAGATATCGGCGTACCCACCGAGACTAACCACGCCCTCCTGAATGCGGGCGCCACCCGAATCGTTTAGACCAACCACCGGCACGCCAACCTTCATGGCCAGGTCGAGGACTTTGCATATCTTCTGGGCGTGAGTTTCGGAGAGGGAGCCGCCAAAGACGGTGAAGTCCTGGGCGAAGACGAACACCCGCCGGCCGTCAATTAAGCCATAGCCGGTGATGACTCCGTCGCCGGGATAGAGTTGCTGATCCATGCCGAAGTCGCGGGAGCGATGCACCACCAGCTTGTCAAACTCCTCGAAACTGTCTTCGTCCAGCAGAAAATCAATTCGCTCGCGCGCGGTCAGCTTTTTAGCAGCATGCTGTTTCTCGACTCGATCCGCGCCGCCGCCTGCTTCCGCAAGTTGCGAACGCTCTCGCAGGCGTTCGAGTTTGGATTTGGAAGTTTTAGGTTGCTGTTTGGAAGTCATATCGAATCACAGTGCGGGCAATCAGGATTGCCTTTGTCCTTGCTCCAGAGGAGCAAGATGTTAATAGCTCCGAGCATCCACTCCCTCGCTCCGTGAGGAGCGAAACTTTAGTCGCCTCAAGTGACGCGCCGAACATTCCGCTCCTATCGGAGCGGTATTCACGACGGTGAAGAAAGTATAAACATGTCGTCCCTACGGGACGAGGAACACTTGCCGCGTGCTATCAAGCCTTGTGGTCGAACGGAAACTCATGAGCCTGAATCATTCGGATCAACTCATCAACCGCTCGCCGAGCATTGGTCTCTACCTCGGCTGGATAGCCATAGAGTTTCGCGTTCGTTTCAAAGTCTTCGAGGTCGAGCACCCGGTACGAGAAATCCGGTTCCACCAGGATGTCCAAATCAAGATCCACGTAACTGAGAGTCTCGCCGTCAAGAGTGGGCGGCACGTTAACATTGCAGTAGTAGTTTCTCAGTTCGCCGTTTGGTTTTGCGAAGCGAAATACGTTGTACCAACGATCGAGCCAGTAATACTCAAGACTGTGAGTGCCGCTCGGGATGGTGCCCAGAAGATCGTGAACGACCTCGGCAGAAAACGTCGCGTCAAGCACTACCAGCGGGCCGTCTTGTTTAAGTATCCGCGCCGGCCAGCTGCGGTGTTCGCTACCGTCGAATTTGAAGGTGCGAACCAGAATCGATTTTCCCCGTGCGAACAAGTGCGTCAACTCTTGGAGTGCGGTGGCTCGACGCCGCTTTCGTGATTAGCAGAGATCAAATAGCGGCTTCACCATCCACGTCCAGTTGATCCGGTGGGATTCGCCGCGTAAGAAACCGGCGTCAAGCCGCCGGATAACAAAGCGGCGTCAAGCCGCCGCACTCCAAACTACTTCCTGCCGCTCTTGCGCCAGTCTGCCAGGAATTGCGCCTGGCCCTTATCAGTCAGCGGATGATTGAACATCTGATCGATCACTTTGAAGGGCATGGTGGCGATGTCAGCGCCCATGCGCGCGGCCTCGATGGCATGAATCGGATGCCGAATGCTCGCCGCCAGCACCTCGGTCGGCCACGAGTAGTTGGCATAGATCTCAACGATGTCGCTCAAAAGCACGAGTCCGTTTTCGCCAATATCATCCAGCCGCCCGAGAAACGGGCTAATAAACGAAGCGCCGGCTTTTGCTGCCATGATTGCCTGGGCCGCGGAAAAGCAAAGCGTCACATTCACCTTGATGCCTTCGTCAGATAGTCGGCGCGTGGCCTTCAGTCCCTCGCGAGTAAGTGGGCACTTAACGACCACGTTGGGTGCGATCGCGGCATATTCGCGTCCCTGTTGCACCATGCCTTCCGCGTCCTCGCTGGTACATTCTGCCGACACGGGCCCGGCAACGATCGCGCAAATTGCCGCGATATGTTCCTTGAAATCGACGTCGCCCTCTTTGGCGATCAAAGAGGGATTTGTCGTAACACCATCGGCAATACCGTAAGCCGCAGCCTCGCGGATTTCATCGAGATTCGCAGTATCAAGAAAAAACTTCATAAAGACCTCCAGTTAAGAACGGAAAGGAAAAGGAAAACGATTCGCGAAATTTCACGAAAGGACACCAAAGGAACCTCGCGTTGATTCGTGTGATTTCGTGGATTGTCTCTTCTTGAATCCCGTCAATTCAACAAATAAGAAATTACGTAATGGCCCTGACCGGATTTCGCAGTATCCCGATTTCTTCTATCTCCACTTCCACCACGTCTCCGTCTTTCATCGCCGAAACTCCGGCGGGAGTTCCCGTGGCGATCAGGTCTCCCGGGTAGAGGGTCATGATGTTTGAGATGTACCGAATCAGGAAGGGAACTGAAAACGCCATATCCGCGGTGGAGCCCAGTTGTTTCACCTCGCCGTTTAGTCGAGTGGTTACGTTCAGGTTAAGCGGGTCGATGTCATCAACGATGAAAGGGCCGACCGGACAAAACGTATCGAACGACTTGCCACGAGTAAACTGCACGTCCTTCCGCTGCAGGTCGCGAGCGGTAACATCATTGACGCAGGTATAACCCATGACATACGTGAGCGGGTATTCGCTGGCGGTTAGATTCCGAGCGCGCCGGCCAATTACAACTCCTAACTCACCCTCATGCTCAACTTGCTGCGAGTCTTTGGGCAACTCAATGCTTTCGCCATTAGCGATCAGCGCCGACGGCGCCTTGAGAAACAACAGTGGTTCGTCCGGCATTTTGTTGCCGAGTTCCGCAGCATGTTCGACGTAGTTGCGTCCGACGCAAACAATCTTCGACGGCGTCACTGGCGTCACAAACTCTGCCTCCGCCAGGGGAATCGATTGGTTTCGTGGAAGGTCAGTAGTTAACTGTTCACCTTCATCGAGCAGCCAGACCTGGCCGTCGTCGAGGTGTGCAAATCGCGCGCCTGCAAAGCTCTGGTGCTTAACCCGGCAAAGTTTCATCGGTTATGGGACCGTCTCAGCAACGACTTCGGAAGTGGCGCTGACATTTCCAGCCTTATCTACCGCAGTCAAATAGTAATAGTACTGTTTACCAGGTTCCACTTTCTCATCGAGGAACGTTGTTCTGGTATGGAGCTCGGAGTTTAACTTAGTCCACTGGTCTTTTGGCAGGTTCGGGTCGGTCGAGCGATAAACATTGTAGCCGGCAATGTCGGCTTCCGGGTTTGCTCCGAAGAACAACGAGAGACGTCCCGGCGCGGGCCCGATACGTAGGCCTTCGGGCGCTGACGGTGGAAACGTGTCGCTTGGGCTGACCGTGATGGTGTTTGAATTCAAACTTTCTACTTGACCACCTTCAGTCCCTAGAGAAACCGAACGCACGAGGTAACGATAACTCTCGCCAAACTGAAAGTTCTTATCAGCGTATTCCGTTCCTGCCACCAGAGTCTTATTGATAGGCGCTTCGCTGATTTCGTTTTGGGCGCCTTCCATTCGATAGATGTTGTAACCCAGCAAATTCACCGGCGTAGATCCATCGATGTTGGTCGTGGGAGGCTTCCACGCAATGGTTATGGCGTCTTCGCTAACTTCTTTGCCGCTCTCCTCGAGTGTCGGCGGTTGGGCGACTCGCGCGGCCGGCTCAATGACGAGAAAGTTAGAAAATGCCGCCCGCTGGCCAGATGCGTTGACGTAACGAACCGCATAACGCAGACGTGCTGGTTGGCCGGCAAGTTCGAGCGTGTCGATATAGGCCAGGACATCGGTGGCGGCTTTGATCTGATCGTAGTCCACGGAGCCGATCAGGGTTGAGCGGGTGGCAAACTCTTCTTCCGTTAGTCCAAGTGGAGCGCGTGGCTTTTCAGCCAGACGGTAGACATCGACCCGCCGAATGCTCTGTACGCTGCCATCCGCGGCGTTTCGCTGAGGAGCGGGCCAGCTGAGAAGAATCTGGTTTCCTCGTTGGACCCCGGAGAGCGCTTCGGTGCGTTGCTGCACTCGCTCAACCGGTGGCAAGGGCGGGCGCCGCTTGCCGCAGCCCACCACGCCGATCGTGGCAAGGACTAAACAGAAGATAACGGCTCGGCGCCATAAAGCCAGCGTAGGAACTTGCAGCTTGCGGAAGTCCCTTAAGTTAGAGCTGAGTGGCCGTCGGATTGCGCGAAGCGATGCTTCAGGCACTCGAGAGCCCTGCTCGCGGTTGCTGCTCCGAGGTAATGGCGAGGCTGCCTGGTCGCTACAAGGTTTCACAGAATGTACCGGCTGAGGTCCTGGTCTTTGACAGTTTCCGCCAGCATCGACTCGACATAGGCAGCATCAACTCGCTGGTTCTTTGGTTCCAGGTCGGGGCCCTCAAAGCTTATTTCTTCGAGGAGCTTTTCCATGATGGTCTGTAGTCTGCGGGCGCCAATGTTCTCGGTCTGCTCGTTTACCCGGGCGGCAAAATTCGCAATTGAATCAATCGCATCGTCAGTGAATTCGATGATCACGTCCTCGGTGGCCATCATCGCCTGATACTGTTTGATGAGCGCATTCTTGGGCTCGGTGAGGATGCGTTTGAAATCCTCCACTGTCAGTGACTCGAGTTCCACGCGGATTGGAAATCGCCCCTGTAGCTCCGGAATCAGATCGGAAGGCTTGGAAACATGGAAAGCGCCGGCGGCGATAAACAGAATGTGATCTGTCCGGACCATTCCGTAGCGAGAGTTGACCGTGGTTCCTTCGACGATTGGCAGGATGTCTCGCTGCACACCTTCCCGAGAAACGTCCGGGCCATGCCCCGATTCCCGGCCCGCGATCTTGTCTATCTCGTCCAGGAAAATAATGCCCGAGGATTCGACCCGCTCGATGGCCGCGCGAGCGACTGTGTCCATGTCGATTAGCCGCTCTTCCTCCTCCTGCATCAGATACTCCATGGCCTCGTCAACTTGCATCTTCCGCTGCTTGGTGCGTCCCTGGAACAGATTGCCCAACATGTCCTTCATGTTGATGCCCATCTCTTCAACACCCTGCGGCCCGGCAAGTTCAATGACCGGAAAGTTCTTCTCGCGAATCTCGATTTCCACCAGCCGCGTATCTAGTTTGCCGTTGCGCAACTGAGTGCGCAGTTTCTCTCGGGTGCGCTGAAACTGTTCGTCCTTCTCCTTCGACGTCGTGGGAGAGTCGACAGCTGTTTCCGCCTGTTCCTCACTGGTCGCCGCGTCGAAGTCATAAAAACTCGAGGCCGCGCGAGGCGGGGGCAACAGCAAGTCAAGAATTCGCTCTTCGACGTTTAGCTCAGCCTTCTCCGCAATCTCATCAATCTTTTCCTGCCTGGTCATGTCCACGGAAATTTCCGTCAGATCGCGAATCATGCTTTCCACATCGCGACCCACGTAGCCGACTTCGGTAAACTTTGAGGCCTCTACCTTGAGAAACGGGGAATTAGACATCCGCGCCAGTCGCCGCGCGATCTCGGTCTTGCCGACACCGGTCGAGCCGATCATGATCATGTTCTTCGGCATCACATCGACCGCCATCTCGGGATCGAGTTTCTGACGCCGGATACGGTTTCGCAGGGCGACAGCCACCGCGCGCTTGGCGTTGCGTTGCCCCACCACATGCTTATCGAGCTCGGCCACAATCTGACGCGGAGTCATGTCGTCGAGTCCGACTCCGTCGTCAACTTCGCCTTCCAAATAAATAACCATTTGAGTTAATAGAAAATTCCGAGTAGTTAGGTCTGGACTACAACTCTTCCACCACAATGTTTTGATTAGAGTAGATGCAAATGTCGCCGGCGATCTTTAGTGCTTCAACGGCAATCTCCCGGGCTGACAATTGGGTGTGCGCGGCCAATGCGCGGGCGGCGGCGAGGGCGTAGGAGCCACCTGAACCGATTGCCAGCACCCCGTCGTCCGGTGCGATCACATCGCCATTACCAGATAGCAGGAACGAGCTCTTGTTGTCGGCAACGACGAGCAGCGCTTCGAGATGCCTCAGTATCTTGTCGGTGCGCCACTCCTTGCTCAGTTCGATAGCGGCGCGCTCGAGATTACCGTGGTATTGTTCCAACTTGCTTTCGAAGCGCGTTAGCAGGGAAAAGGCGTCGGCCGTGGCTCCGGCAAAGCCGGCAAGGATACTATCGTTGTAAAGACGGCGAACCTTCTTCGCGCTGGACTTCATGATAGTTTCACCGAGTGTTACCTGGCCGTCGCCGGCCATTGCTACGTGTTCGCCTTTGCGAACAAGTAGCACGGTGGTGCTGCGAATCCTGGGAGTTTGTGATTGCATTTTTGGCAAGGCTCACTATAGGAATTGGTTCGTAGGCAGTCAAGCGAGGCTCCCGGAGCGGAGGCAGCTAGCCTACTTGTCGGGTAAAACTTGATGTGAATGAGTCAAGTTTTTAGCTCAGCAGTAACACAGAGAGTTAGCCGCGGATGGACGCGGAAAGACGCAGATCAGAAGGCCTATGGTTCTATTTAGGATCCGTGTTTATCCGCGCGAAATCCGCGGCCAATCAAACTGCACCTTTCGTCGGTCTGGGGCCGAGCCTCGCTAGTTTGTCGCTCTGAACTGCGAGGCCAGCTCAGATGAAGTTGTGGCTGCACCACGAGGCCGGGATGCCTGGGCTCTCGGTTTTTAGGCTATGATACATTTTCGGTAAATAACGTTATGAGAATGCAGCATGCAGACTATGTCTCGGGGAATCGACCGCGTATTGGCATAACTATGCGCCTTGAACTGGAGAGCGACCGGTTCTACCTTTCTCGCCATTATGGTGAAGCAGTGGAAGCTGCCGGCGGCGCTCCCGTGCACATTAGCCTGATTCCGGAGCGAGACTACATTTCCGCAGTGATGGACAGCCTCGATGGAATCCTCCTGCCCGGCAGCGATTCCGATGTGGATCCTCTGCGCTATGGCGCCGAGCCGCATCCGAAGCTCGGCACAGTAGTAAGCATAAAGGATGAAACCGATTTGCTGGTTTTGGACGAAGTAGAGAAGCGGGGCATGCCGCTGTTTGCAATCTGCTTTGGCATGCAGGTGCTCAATGTCTCTCGCGGCGGCACACTCATCCAGGACATAGCTTCCCAGGTAGAGAACCCAATCAAGCATGAGCAGGGCGTGCCCCGGGACCGACCGTCCCACAAGATCCGCATTGCCGATGCGAGCCTGGTGAGAAAACTGGCCGGAAGCGAGATCGCTCTGGTGAACAGCCATCATCATCAGGCCCTGGGCAACGTGGGCAGGGAATTGGTGGCTACGGCATGGGCTGCCGACGGCTTAATCGAAGCTGTGGAAGACACGAGACGGGATCGCTTTGCCTTGGGTGTTCAATGGCATCCCGAGTTAGGGTGGAAAGACGATCACCTGTCTCGTTCGCTTTTCAACGTGTTCCTGTCGGCCTCTCGGGATTTCGCCGAAAGAGCCAGTTCAACGCTCGACAGTGTTCGAGTGATGCAGGAAGTTAGCTGAGGTTTTACCTTAAGACAAGTAGATTCACTGAGGATAATGAGTAGAA
>DATKIS010000046.1:0-4015 GCA_035543975.1 Pyrinomonadaceae bacterium | reverse complement strand
CCGGATACGAAAGCGGCGTCAAGCCGCCGCACTCCAAAAAGGCAGTGGAGAAAAAGCAGTAGGCTGAAGTCTGCAGGCCGCAAACCGGGTAATCGGGGTGTTTCCGTCTTGCGCTTCTACCTGATGAGGAAGCCTGCTGCTTTCTCCCGACTGCCTTAGTGCGCCTTCACCGCTTCGATGATGCTATACGCTGACATCGTCGGAATTATTCGTGTCAGCTGCAAACCGGAGTCGCTCAGTAGTTGTTGATACTCCTCCTCGGTCCGTTCGACGCCTCCAGGCGAAACCAACCTCTCGAGGTCCAACATCTTGCCAAAGTGGGGATCGTTGCCTTCCGGAATCACCACTTCCACCAGCAGTACCCGTCCGTCCGGTCCCATCATGTTACGAATGTTCTGCAGGATCTGAATCGCTCGCTCGTCGTCCCAATCGTGGATAATGTGCTTCAGCAAATAGGCGTCTGCGATGGGAACTGTCTTGAAGAAGTTCCCCGAAACTTTTTCCACCCGGTCTAAAACCGCTTCGTTCTGGAGCAGCGCGTCTGCGCCTTGAATGACTTCCGGCAGGTCAAACAAGATGCCCTTCATATTCGCATTGGCTTTCAGAATTTGGGCCAGCAACAATCCATGGCCGCCGGCGATATCGGCCAGCGTCTCAATCCCGGAAAAATCGTAGCCTTCGACAATAGCCGGGGCCATGGCTGCGGACATGCCTGTCATGGCACGGTTGAAGGTTTCATACTGCTGCGGGTTAGCCTGGAAATAATCAAAGACTTCCATGCCATGCACCTTGCCCCAGGCTGGCTTACCTGACTCGATGCTTTGGGCCATATTCCCCCAAACGCGCCAATGCCATTCCTCACCCATGAAGAGGGCGATGTTGCGAATCGAGTTTGGCACGTCCGAGCGAAGAGGCTCAGCGTTCGGCGTCATGGCGAAAATTTTTGGGGAGACTTCCTTAAAGACACCGACCGCGGCCAGGGAGCGCAGCACTCGATATAGCGCGCGTTCATTCGTTTTGGTTTCGCCGGCCAACTCGAAAATCGACAGTGGTTGTTCAGCGAGCAAATCCGCCACGCCTAATTTAGCTGCGACAAAAAGTGCCTGGCTCACCAAAGCGCCAAAGGTCAGCTGGGTCAAATACAGTTCAGGCGGCATAGCCGGCGTTGCTTTTACAGATGCTGTTGCTTGCGTGTTCATGGTCCCTGATCCTTCCCTGGTTTCGGATTTTTCGTCCTCACCATCTAACGCGAAAAAGCTCGGCGGAAAGTGTCAGGGCTCACAACGGTCCTCGAAGTCACGCGGGCGCACGGGAATGTATTTAGTGACTCTTCTGGTTCGGGTGGGAAAAACAAATTGGGCGTGGAATGAATGCAATGATTCACTCCACGCCCAAATGTTGGTTGCCGGAATTGGTAGCTGGCTAACTGCTATTGCCCGATCGGTGGATCGGCGGCAGTTGCCGGTTGCGTACTATTAACGTGGATTGTGTTGCTGTCTGAATCCAGATAGAAGTGGTTCTTCCCCGTGGCGCCGACCCCATCAGTGACCTGCGGATCTGAGTTGACCGCGAAGCCTGCCTGCGTGGTCGTCGACTTGGGCACTATGCGCATGTTGTAGACATAGCCGTCCACCACCGGCGTAGTCCCGGCAAAGCGGCTATCCAACAGCTTCTCAGCTAACATCTCGTCAAAGGTCCCGAATGAGCTGCGCTGGTGGGAGTTGTAATAGAGCATCTGTTGCTCGGCAATGGTCCGGAGCGTTTTGATGGCAGCGGCCTCATTCGCGGCTTTGACGGCGGCTTTCCACCCGGTCACGCCGACTGCGATTAAGATACCGATGATCGCGATCACGATCATGAGCTCGATGAGCGAGAACCCGCGTTGCGAATTACGATGATTGCGTTCTGTTTTCATAAATCTCCTTGCGATTGATTACACGTCTGAACCAAATTAAGGTTCCCACGATTGGTTTAGCCTTTGGCCAGTTAGGGCGGTAATCAAGCTGGCAGGTAGTCTACTACAGGGAATCGCCGAACGTCATGTACGCTACCTTGGTCTCACTTAGGCTCCTGTTCACCAGGGCAAATGCGACTCTAAACCGGTACTGATGCAGTTTGGTATACGGTGCCTACTCCTTTGGCGATGCCCGGCGGACTGTGCGGTAAAAACGGATAACCGCAAAGCTCGCTAAGAGTCGCAAAGGGCCGCAGAGCGAAACTGCATAGGTACGCTAAACCGGCATTGACGTGCCAGAGCGACTTATAGCATGTAGAATGAAGAAATATTGATCCGGTAGGAATTTCTTCAATGAGACGTCTCGACACACTAGAAGGGCAGGAACCGCTCGTCACCTCCGACGCGATGGAGAAGATTGAACGTCTGCAACAAGCCATCGAGACGGTAATCAAAGGGAAGCCGGAAGCTGTCCGACTGGGAATAGTAGTGTTGATTGCCGGCGGGCATCTGTTGATTGAAGACGTTCCCGGCGTCGGCAAAACAACGCTGGCCCATGCGCTAGCCCGGGCCCTGCACTGTACCTTTCAAAGGATACAGTTTACGTCTGACCTGCTGCCCTCGGACGTAATCGGCCTGTCAATCTACAATCAGCACTCCAGTGTTTTCGAGTGGAAGCCGGGGCCGATCTTTGCGAACGTGGTGCTCGCCGATGAGATCAATCGCACCACCCCGAAGACCCAGTCCGCACTTCTGGAGGCGATGGCCGAGCGTCATGTAACCGCGGAAGGCGTGACCCACCCGCTGCCTGCGCCGTTTATTGTAGTCGCCACCCAAAATCCAATCGAGCATCACGGCACCTACCCGTTGCCGGAATCGCAGCTCGACCGTTTTATGCTGCGCCTGCGAATCGGGTATCCGAGTATTGACGACGAGAAACAGATTCTGCGCGATCGAGAATACCGGGACCCGCTAAACGACTTGCGTCCGGTGATGACGGCTGCCGAGATCGTTGAATTGCAACGCAGCGTTGCCGACGTTTCCGTTGACGATGCCTTGGTTGAATACCTGATGCGAATTGTCGCAGCTACCCGCGACTCTGAGATGTTGGACCTCGGCGTAAGTCCTCGGGGAACCCTGGCGCTCTTTCGGGCTGCCCAGGCCCTGGCGTTAACGGAAGAACGCTCCTATTGCATTCCTGACGACTTCAAGCGATTGGTGGTGCCAATCTTTGCCCATCGCATCCTGGTCAGCACACGTTTCTCCTCATCGATGCGTCGCAGCGAGGAAGCCGAAGCAGTGCTGCAGGAAATAATGAAGACAGTGAGCGTACCGCTTTAGAAGGCGGAGGGCGGCGGGATGAAGGGATGAAGGATGAGAGCCCGGTTCTTTGTACGAAGTCAGCTTTGCCCGACAGTCGGCTCTCGTTTCAGTCCGCGAAGCGACGATGTGTAGGTGGGTGAAAGTAGCCCAGCACTTGAGTGCTGGGTAATCGGTCCGTAGCGACGTCGGAGTCCGTAAAACGGACGGCTGATAAGTTAATGGTGCTGGAGAGGCTTCTGCGATTCAGCCGTCCGTTTCACGGACTCGCGCTCAGGTCTACCTGATCCCACTGATGAATCGGTGGGCTACTTTCATTCGTCGGCTTCGCCGACTTTCCGGCAAAGTGCAAAGCTGTACGTTCCTAGTTCCAAGCATTCATGAGCCAACGTTCTCAGCCATCGACTTCTGACAACGCTTCATCCCTCATCCTTCCGCCCTCATCCCTTCGCCCTTCTCCTTCATCCTTCACCAAGTGGCGCAATGCGATCCTGGGCACACTCCTGGTGATGGCCGGTTTGGGTGCCGCCCTGGTGACTATCGTTGCTCGCCAAACCGATAACTACATCCTGGCGGCGGGAGCGGCAATTCTGTCCCTCATCAGCGCTGCTCTGATGCTGATCTTCATCGTTCCTCCACTGGCGCGTTCGGCCCGGCTCGAAGTCACGCGCTTTGACCTCCCGATCGAAATAACCAGCGGTGGCGGCATCTTCCTGCTGATTCTGCTTGTGATTGGTTTTG
>DATKIS010000045.1:0-2943 GCA_035543975.1 Pyrinomonadaceae bacterium | reverse complement strand
CGCAGGGCACGCCATTCGGTTTTGTTGATCTCATCGCCTTCCTGGCCAAAAGAGATCACCCTCCATCGCACCACCTTCCTGCCCACCCTGTCTTTGAACCAGGACGGAGCGCGGTATGAGGTAACGCCTGCCGGCAATATGGCCGCGATTAGCGGAGCGCCTTGAAGGTCTTCGACTTCCAAGCGGTACTTCACAGCGTTGTCCGGCGGCCAGGTGAAATCGACAGGCTGGTTAGTGTCCAGCGTGGCCTGGTCTTCCGGACTAAGCTCAAGCGGATTGCTGCTGGTGATGGTTGCAGGCGGCACAGTCGCCGGGCCGTTGGCCACGTAATACTTGATTACGGGCAGAGAGAATCCTGCGACTCCGCCTCCAGGCACCTTTCTCGGCGCCGCGTCGAGCGCTCTCTCGCCGGCTGGACCAGGGCCCGGTACGGTGCGTACGATCGCTTGGGGGTCTTCGGTGGCTTCGATGCGCAGCAGAATCTGATACAAGCCGGTGAGATTCTGATCCATGCGTTCAACTTCCGGACCCGGCAAAAGAATCTTGCCGGTTGGCGGGAGATACACGTTGAACCTGCTCATCTCCGTATACCTTCGGTGAGTTCCCCGCTCCTCCAACGGCATCGTGCCTTCCGTCAGCAAGTCGCGCCCCCCGGGTAGAATGTCGCCGGGCTTTACCAGTTCCCAACGACCTTTCAAGCGGCCGGTGCCGGTGTAAGTAATCTCTGCTTGAACTTGCGGGAGGACCTCGCCGGTTTTCACAAAGACGATGGGTCTGGCGGTAGCTCCCCATTTTAAGGTCACCTGGGTAAGCGACAACGGAACCCCCACGCCATTGCCGCTCAGCCGAATGGTTACTGGCACGCCCACCTCACGAAGCGTGGTCCTGTTTAGAAATCGCCGGACGTAAAAGAAATTGCTGCCTTTTCCGCGAACTGCATTGAGATAAGCCCGTCGAGCGATCTCCGGAGTAACGGTTAGGATGTCGGTAAAGGTGTTGTTTTGGCTCAAGGTTGATTGGTCATAGCGTTGCGGAAGGCCTCCGAGGTTGGACCCGGGCTTGCACTTGAAACCCGAACTAGCCCCAATCGGATCGGTCCCGGAAAATACCGGAACCAACTCGCTGCAAAAACTTGCTTCCATAGGTTGGAGATTGATCACGCCACTAAAAGTGAGCAGGACAGAAGTGGCGCCCTGCGAATAAACGTTCACTGAATTTGGCGAGACTTTTGGAGTTCCTACGGCGACTCCCTGAATAACTGAACCGGAGGTGTATGCAGCTTCTTCGCGATGCTCTCGGGATTCGGGAGTCGCGTTGTTAGTTAATCTATTCGAAACGTTTCTGGCCTGGGCTGTCTGGTCCAGTGTCGGCCGAGAGAGGAGCGCTGCCAGGACTAGCGGTGCAAGCACAATAGCGATCAGTCTGTGCCGAACGAGAGAGCCCATTGGAATCCTCCTTGGCGAAGACAAGTAAGGCGAAGCAATATTTCTAGAACAATGTAAAACTCATGCTTGTGATGAGTGCCTGGTTTTTACTCAAGTTATCGAAGGGTAAGCGGCGATCCAGTGAACGCTGATAGCCATTTGAGTAGCTGACGGAGAACGACCCCGCAAGTTTTTTCAGCTCTTGCTTGCCAACGTTAAAGCTGTAACTCCATGAGGCGTCGAAGTTCGTACTTCTGCTATGGGTGAAATTCGCGACATCCCTGGCGAGGATGTTGGAGAAATTAACGGTCACGGTCATCTGATTCGTGGGCTTCCATATGATCCCGGGTCCGAGCACATAGGTACGGTCGATAGTGCCATTTTCTCGACTGGCTACGCTCTGCGCGCTAAGAATGAGATTGAGATCGAGTTTGCTGTTCACTGCAACGCCGAATGTCCCGGCATTTGTTAAGGTTGTGTAATCCGCAAGTTCTCGACCGAACTGCTGATTGTCAATCGGCATGCGACCTAGAACGTAGGCTATGTTGAACTTATTTACTTGCCAGCGAGCCGTGAAGTTGTGGTTAGTATTGAACTCGTTGGGAAGATCGGACAGGTTGCCTACAAACCCGCCGGCGACCGGAATCGCAATGCCAAAGCCGTGGTCCCGCGCAAAACTGTAAGTCAGCCCAGGCAACCACGGTGAGTCTTTCGTTCGGCCAATTAGAACCTTTGCCGGTGCGGCCAGGGACAGACTCAACGAGGCTGTTTGGACCCTCTGCGGCAAGATCTTGTCCAGGTTGTTGTGATCGCGGCCATAAGAAAAGCTGCCGCTGATGTCATTGACTGAGCCCTCCAGCTGGAATCGGTATCTGATCTTGTCGGCCTCCGCCGACGCTCCCACGCTCTCAAAAGATGCAGCCACATTTTGTTCCGTGAAGGTGACGGTTAGGTTCGCCTTCCTGGTTTTCGACAAAGAGAAATCCTTAAGAACCTGATAGCGAACTTCCAGGTACTGAGCGTTCTTTGTCAGGCCCGACTCCTCCAGAAGGGTGTCGTCTCCGCTGGGGTGAATAGAGAAACTGCGAGTGAATCCGCCATCGAAGTGAAACCTTCCCTCCTGGTCGTTGGCAACCAACCTCATCGAAAATCCACGACTGCGTTGCTGATTTACGATCGCTCCAGTGTTCACTCCGGTTATCGGCTGCACACTAGCGGCCAGCCCGCCTACTTCCAGGCGCAAACCGCCCGGGCGTTTCGCAAAGATCTCCACTCCCATTGTCCCACTCAGCAACTGATGTCTTCGTCGGTTCAAACCGAAGAAATTGCCATAGCCAACGGGCAGCGAGCCATTCATAGCGGCGGCGGAAAAATCAAATCGCGTCAGCAACGGAACGGTGACCGTGATGCCGCGGCTTGGAAAACCATTGATGAGATGTCGCAGGTTTCCGAAAGAGAAGTTTCCAACCTGATACTTGACCCTGCCTGTTTGAAATTGGAATAAATAGTCGGCCAGATC
>DATKIS010000044.1:0-2695 GCA_035543975.1 Pyrinomonadaceae bacterium | reverse complement strand
ACATTCCATGGTTCTCGCGATTTGTCTCTCTAGTCTCTGGTTCGACGAGTTTTGCAAGTGGCTCTGAAGTGTGTCGGACACAAGCGGAATCAGGATGAAGCGCATCGTTATTATCGGCGGCGGCATCACCGGACTGGCGGCAGCGCATCGCGTTCTTGAACTCTGCTCCGCGTCTGGCCGGCAAGTTCAACTCACGCTTCTCGAGGCTGGGCCCCGGCTGGGTGGGATTGTGCAAACTCACGAGCGCGACGGGTTCCTGCTCGAACAAGGTCCTGATTCTTTCATCTCGGAAAAACCCGCAGCACTCAAACTGGCCGAGCGCCTCGGCCTCGAATCGCAACTGATTGGAACCAACGAGCGCGACCGCCGCAGTTTCATAGGGCGGCAGGGCCGACTCCTGCCGGTGCCGGAAGGCTTTCATTTGCTGGCGCCGGCGCGCCTCTGGCCTTTTGTTACGAGTGAAATCTTCAGCTGGTCCGGAAAAGCCCGGATGCTAATGGAACTCGCGCTGCCACGCCGAAAGGTAAACGGAAGTGCCGCTGGTTATCCCGATGTGAGCCCTGACGAAAGCCTGGCGGATTTTGTCCGGCGCCGACTGGGCCGCGAGGCGCTGGAGCGCATGGCGCAACCAATGGTTGGCGGGATTTATACCGCTGACCCGGAGAAGCTCAGTCTGCAAGCGACGATGCCGCGCTTTCTGGAGATGGAGCACCAACACCGAAGTTTGATCCGGGCGCTCCGGGCGAAACAACGCCGGGTTGACCTCGGGAATGACGACAAGGAGACGATGCCGTCCAGCCGGCCCACCTCGGATGAAGGTACGAGTGGGGCCCGTTACAGTCTCTTCCTCTCGTTCGATCGCGGGATGCAAGTGCTGACCGACAAGCTCGGGCAGAGGATCTCGGAGTCTGCCTCTCAAACCCGCGACGAAGTCGCTCCTTCTATCCAGGTAAGCACAACGGTTGAATCGTTGACCCGAGAGCTGTCCGCAAACGACGAACCCGCAACATGGCGCATTGCAACTAATCGCCAGCAGACTTTCGCAGCTGACGCTGTTTGCTTAGCCCTGCCAGCCACCGCCAGCGCCCGCCTGTTGCGCCACCTGGACGCTCAACTGGCCACCGAGCTGGAGGGAATCTCTTACTCATCAAGCGTCACCATTAACCTCGCCTACAAGCGGTCTGACATCTCACATCCGCTCGATGGATTTGGTTTCGTGGTGCCATTCATCGAAAAACGCTCCCTGCTCGCCTGCACGTTCAGCAACGTGAAGTTTGCGGGCCGCGCGCCGGAAGGGTTCGCACTGTTGCGGGCGTTCGTCGGCGGTGCCCTGCAGCCGGAGTTGCTGGAGCTTGATGATGAACAGCTACTCTCACGGGTGCAGGCGGACCTGCGAGACTTGCTGGGAGTCAGAAATGCGCCCCTCTTCACCACTGTGGCCCGCTGGCGGAACTCGATGCCCCAGTATCATCTGGGTCATCTTGATCGGGTAAAGAAAATTCAGCAGCGATTGTCTTCCCTGGGCGGGCTTACTCTGGCCGGCAATGCTTACGCGGGGATAGGAATCCCGGATTGCATTCGCAGCGGTGAAGAATCTGCCGACTACCTGGTAGGTTTATAGGGGGGCACCCCGTGGCCACCCTTGGCGCTCTCGATCTCAAAACTCCCGTGTCTCTCCGCTCTCTGGTCTCTCTTGGCGTCTTGGCGGCTAAGTATTCCGATTGACTCAACTATCTAATTGGGCGTAGAAGGATGCTCTATCTCTCCCGAAAGGAGTAATCGCCATGCCAAACGGACCAGCCGCTGAGCCGCACACCAGAATCGAGACTGAACAACTATTAAGACAAATGAATGATGAGTGGGTGAAGGCTCTGGTTCGCGGTGACGCCGAGACCCTGAATCGCATTATGGCGGATGACTTTTTCTTTGCTTATCCGTTTGAGGGCGATGACAAAAACCAGTTTATCAGCGACGTAACCGAAGGGAATGTGCAGGTAGAACTCATCACTCGGGAAAACACAGCTGTGCGAATCTGGGGTGATACGGCCGTGCTCGCAGGAAAAGATTCGGCGAAATGGTTTTATCGGGGCCGCGACTTCAGCGGTCACTACAAAGTTCTCCACGTCTTTTCCCGCCGTGACGAGCGCTGGCAACTGGTTGCACTTCAAGCCTGCCCCGTACCGTAACCGCCAGACGCTCAGACGCCGAGCGCGCAAAGGAAAGAATGACAAAGCCCAAACCCGAAGGGCAAAGTCCGTGGATGGATCGTGGCGCAAAAAGTCGTTCGGTGACGAAAAGAGCCTAGCCCGCGGTAGCGGGCGTCAGCGTAAAGCCTGGGGTGGAGCCCAGCGGAACCCCAGGGAACTGCGGCGCTAGAAAAATCATAGCTCGCGTCAGCGGGCGACAGCCTGGAGGTCACGGTACCCTCTGTCTCGCCCGCTCCGCGGGCTAAGATAATCTTTGGACCATTAACCTGGGGTTTCGCTGCGCTCCACCCCAGGCTTTACGCTGACGCCCGCTAACGCGGGCTATGGTTTCTTGCTCCGAAGATCAGTATCCTTTAAGTGAGTATTCTCAAAGTATCAGCCCCGAGTCCTTGAAACGGCCCGTCCAACTCTAAACACTCAACTCCCAGCTCTTCAGCTTGCCGCCTTGGCGCTTTGCGCCCTGGCGTCTTGGTGGTTCGGTTTCACTT
>DATKIS010000043.1:0-2717 GCA_035543975.1 Pyrinomonadaceae bacterium | reverse complement strand
ATTTGACATTTCTCATTTGTCATCGCTTTTGAGATTTCCATCTGCTCTTTAAATCCCGCGAGAGCAAATGGATTGAAAAATAAGCGAAGCCATCCCGATGAAAAATGAGAAATGTCAAATGATATATGGAAAATCTGCCTCCACTCTTACCGCTCGGCTCTCTAGCACGGCGACAAGCTTCACCTGATCACTTCAAAATCGATCCACTGCGAGGTGGTTTTGTTGGATTTCGAATCCTTGATGACGACTTGTAGGGCATAGGCGCCCGCCGGCAGATCCTCAGGTAGACGAAGAGTCCCGTGATTGCCAATCCGCCTCAGATCAGCTTGCGGCTCAACTTGGGCGGCAAGCTGCGCCGGGTCTTCCTTAATCACCTCGCCATCGCGATACAACCGAACCTGAACAGTCAGGTTAGGTTTTCGCGTCGTCTTATCGATTGCCGCGTTGTAGATCTTGTAGGAATAGCCGAGCATCGCCCCCGGACGAAAACGCCTTACTGCCGGACTTGATACGGTCGTCACCGCCGCAAACCCGCTTTCGACCTTGTCGCCCGACATCACCAGCAGTTGGCTGTCACTTGCGGCAACTTCGCCAAGATTCAACTCAGACAAGACCAGGTTATTCTTCGTCAAATCCGGAACTTCGATGGGCTGGCCCGCCGAACCGATCTGTTTCGAATTTACGTCGCGAATCGCAACTCTGAAGTTGTACATACCCGGCTTTTTAACCGGGATGTTAGCCGAGTAGACCAAACCCTTTTGCTGGACTTCGGCCAGGTATGCCGCCGGAAACCGAATCGTGTGGGTGCGGTTGAAGTCCTCGACCACTTCATTTTTCTGGTCCAGAGTTACCGCCACAACATCAAAGACCGCTTTCTTGAGACCATTAGGTTCATCCACGAACGACAGCTGCTCACCGTCGAGATATACCGCCGTGCGCATGAACCCCCCTTCCGGTTCGGTGCTGCCGAAAAACGCCGTGAGATGAAGATCCAAGCCAGCATGCGGCAATGGCGAGACAATGGCTTCATAGAGTTCGCTGTCACCGGTGCGTTTTTTGGACCGCAAGCTTTCGTCAGTCACTCCGAGGAATCCCGAGTGTGAACGAACGCTCAGATCGGGCCGCTTCACCTTGATTTCAATTTTGTTGAATCTCTTGCCCTTGAAAGTGTCTTCGTCGGGCTGGTAGCCAATTCGGTAGTAACCCTTTTCCTGACTAATGGCCTTGCGCACGAGCCGGTTGAGATCGTTAGCGTCGTGATAAAACTTCCCACCAGTTTCATCAGCCAGATAAAAGAGCCCGCTACGCGAATCTGGATCAATCCCTCCACTCATCCCGCTTACTCTTCCCGGTTGATCTCCCTCAAACCACTCGCTGGCGGTGATCCCTCCATATGTTGTCCCGACACCTCTGACGTCAATCGTATAGATAACGACCGAAGCGCGATTCGCAGCATCAACCAAATCTTTCATATAGTCCATCACATCCGTCATTCTGAATCGTTGGTTCGGGAAACCACTCGGACTTCTTATGCCGGAACCGCTCGACAAAAAATATATGCCGTCCGAAAACAGATAGATGGATTTCCGCCCAGGCAGTTTCTGCAGACCGCGGATGACAAAACGCAGGACCCCGGCCAACGAACCGACGCGTGAATCTCGGCCACGGTTTTCCATCTTCTCTCGATTAGCCCGCTCGAAGGAGGTCTCACGACCGGATGAGTGTCCCTGGAAAGGATCCTCAGGGCAAAAAACGGGGCGAAGATGCCAGCGAATTTTGCTGATTGTTCGCAGTAACTGTGCTTTGTCGGAAGTGAACTGCTGGAGCATGCTGCTCCCGGTTCGGGTCTGATAGATGGCCACGAGATCATCGGGGCGCATTTGTTCGCGGACAAATTTTTCCAGGCCCTCCCGCGTAGCTTTCATCCCCAGGGGCGAAACATCACAATTACCGTCGTCGACCACGAAGGTGAGCAGGCGTCCGGTGTTTTCGAGGCGCGTGCGCGTCGGCGGCGCGAGGGGAGCAGTCTTGTCAATCCTGGTTTGGGCCACCGGCTGATCGGGAAAATCGGTGTCGACATAAGTGGCTGAAACTAGTTTCTGTGGTTTGCCATCCTGTAAGACTTCAAAATCTGCAGCCGTAAGGTCCTTTTTGGGATTGCCGTCTTTGTCGGTCACCACCGCATCGAGCTGAACCAGATTGGTTGAAATGCGCACCACTTCATCAGCCGCAGGCTGCGTCGGCTGTTGCGCCTGGAGCGGCACAAGTGTGGAGAACGTCAGTGAAACGAGGACCAGAAGCGAAAAAAGCTTGTTCATACATTTACACCTTTGTAAGACCGCAGCCTACCCAGCGCGCTGTAATCAGCGAGCCTCAAAGTGTTCTTTGCCTCCTACCTTCGTCATCGGCCGACCTCAAAATCGATCCATTGCGAGGTTGTCTCGTTCGCCTTCACGTCTTTGATGATGATTTGCAGGGCATAATCTCCAGCGAGCGTTTCGGCCGGCAGCCGGAGATACCCTCGATCACTGATGCGCGTAATGTCAGACTGCGCCTCAAACTGCATCGCTTGCGGCGCGCCTTCCGTCATCACCTGGCCCTCTCGATACAATCGAACTTGAACGGTCAGGTTTGGTTGACGAGTCGTCTTATCCAGTTCGGCGTTATAGATCCTATAGGAGTAGCCGAGGATCGCCCCTGGGCGAAAACGCCGGATA
>DATKIS010000042.1:0-2342 GCA_035543975.1 Pyrinomonadaceae bacterium | reverse complement strand
CGCGTTCCTCTGGTCGGGCGTCTGTCACGCCTTTGGCCTTTACCGAACTCATAAGCGAAACCCGGACGCAATTATACGGGCCGCTTCAGCGAGCGTTTGTGGGGGCTTGTTCATACTGGTCTTCATGATGACCAGCCGCGCCGGACTCTTTGGGCTGAACGCGGTCTTGCTCGCCTGGTTCCTGGCCGTCGCTTCGACGACCGCGGTACGACTGGTGCTCAATGCATTAGGCGCTCCCACTACTCTCAGCAGTCAGCCGCGGCAAGTGCTCATCGTCGGTAGCGGTGCCCGTGCGCTGAGGCTGTATCGACAATTGATCCAGCGTAAGGCTGCCGATTATCAAGTGATCGGCTTCGTGGATAGCATCGGGTTGGTTTCTTCCCCAAAAGAGATTCAAAACAAACTCATAGGTAATCTCGCCCAACTGGAAGAGATTCTCGTCGCGAACATTGTCGATGAAGTCTTAATTACTCTTCCGGTCAAATCCTGTTACGTCCAAATTGAGTCCGCGATTCAGGTTTGCGAGCGGATCGGTGTGGAGTCGAAGTACCTCTCGGAGATATTCGAATATTCTCGGGCCAGGACCGGGTATGAACGCATCGAGGGCTTTGCCGTCACCACGCTCAAACCGGTGACGCACGATCTTAGATACATCGTAAAGCGGGCGATCGATATCGTGGGCGCCTCACTGGGGTTGATCATGTTATCTCCGCTGTTGCTCGCGATCGCAGTCGCCATCAGGTTCACCAGCGGCACTCCGATTTTTTTTAGTCAGGAACGTTACGGGCGGAATAAGCGCCGCTTCAAAATGCACAAGTTTCGCACGATGGTTCCCAATGCCGAGTCGCTTCAGGGCGATCTGGAACATAGAAACGAAGTCGGTGGCCCGGTCTTCAAGATTAAAGATGACCCACGGATGACGAAGCTGGGCCGTTGGTTGCGGCGAACCTCGCTCGACGAGTTGCCCCAGTTGATAAACGTTCTCAAGGGTGAGATGTCGTTGGTTGGCCCACGACCGTTGCCATTGCGCGATGTGTCACGCTTCGAAGAAGGCTGGCTGATGAGGCGCTTCTGTGTGGCGCCCGGGTTGACCGGACTCTGGCAGGTGAACGGTCGTAGCCACTCCAGCTTCGATGAATGGGTGGCCCACGATTTGACGTACATCGATACCTGGTCGCTGACGCTCGACGTGAAGATTTTACTGCGGACCGTGCCGGCGGTGCTGAAAGGGGTTGGCGCCGTCTAGGTCCGGCGCCGCACGTAAACATAAACATGCGTCCGTTAGTGACATTGGCAAAGATCGCAACCTCGGCAACCTGGGCCGCGACGAGGCCGGATCGGTTCCAGGGCCACCTGGTTCCGCCCGTGCTCTGTTATCACCGGGTACTGCCTGAAGCGGCCGGAGCGCAGGAGCCTGCTGATTATTCCGTCACGCCGCAGCAGTTTGAGGCCCAGATGGCGCTCCTCAAGGACGAAGGATTTACTTCGTTGACGCTGAGCGAGTACTTCGACGCCGCGAGGGGATTGCGGGAATTAGCGCCGCGCTCGGTGCTGGTGACCTTCGATGATGGATTCGCCGACAACTATCTGGTTGCCTGGCCCATCGCCCGCCGCTTCGACGTCACCATCAATCTTTTCATCTGTACCGGACTGGTGGCTGGAGAACGGGTGGCTTCCTTCGCGGAAGATAATCCGGCGGCTGGCTTGAGTCGCAAAGGTTTTCCTGAGCATTGGCAGCCTCTTTCATGGGAGCAGCTACGCGAGATGAGCGATGGCGGAGTGGAGATTGGTTTTCACAGCCACCGCCATCCCAATCTGGGCCGGATGACTGAAGACGAGATTGCCCTGGATGCCGCCGAGGGTATTTCAAGTTTCCGCCAACAACTGGAACGAGAACCTGAGTATTTTGCGTTTCCTTTCGGCCACTACGGGTCCTATCCCAAACGAGCAATCGATGTATTAACCCGTCACGGCATCAAGTTGTTTTTTACAACCGAGTTAGGCCGCACGCCGTTGGACGGTGCCGGAGGCCTGGTGTCCCGAATCGTGATTCATCCCGAAGACGACTTGAAATCGTTTCGGCGCAAACTCTTTGGTGGTTACGACTGGGTGGGGAAGCTGCGCAGGTCCGGATACTTGTTGCGCGATTCGTATCTCAACAGCACGCGAAAGTTGTCACGCGCTTAGATTGAAGATGGAAGTTGACTCAAGACTCGCAACCGCTCCGGAAAGCGCCTGGCTCAAGGGTTTGAGTCGTGGGCGCAGTCTCGGCTTCCAGGGGTTCTGGGCGATTGCCGATCAGGGTGTGGTCAGCCTGGGAAACTTTCTGACCACCATCATCC
>DATKIS010000041.1:0-4007 GCA_035543975.1 Pyrinomonadaceae bacterium | reverse complement strand
TAAAGAGCGCCATCTTTGGTTTGCTCGCGGCGATTAGTGACCCAACCATCGACGAATGGAAAGTGCTGGCGCCGGCGCTTGCCAATCCCGCACATGAGTTGTATGCGGAGGTTTGGGGGCTGCTCTACCGCGCGCCGGCGTGGTTTGGTCTGGTCGATTCAGCCGGACTCATAGAAGAATGGTTATCGGAGGACACCATGCCCGAGCGAATTAACCTGACCGTCAATCTGCTACGCGGCATGCAGCGTCACCTCCCAGATCGCGTCGCCGATCTGTTAACTCCCAAAATGAACCTGTCGCCTGAATGGAACAACCGCATCGCCTTTGTGATTCAGTGGTCCGACGTGAGCTTGGGAAGTCGTTTTCAGCAGTTCATGGTTCGGGCGATTGATCTCGGGGTACTCGATGGAGTGCGCGGACCGGTCGTCAGGAACTCTGACTTTTGGGACCTCTCTCACGAACTGCCGGAAAAAGATCCAGCTCGCGCCGCTGAGATCATCGGTCATTTCTACGATCGCTGCATCGATCAGACACTCGAGACGAAATCCTCCGACGAGTCCGAGAGTACACTTCATCTGGTAGCGAGCATCTTTAACACTGCTCGCAACGGACATGAGGATTACTTCCTGAAAGCCGCCAGCGGAGCCCCGCGGGAGTTCGTCCAGAACGTGCTGCCCGTGATGCTGCGGATTATGGAATTGACGGCGCGGCGTCGCCATGGCCCACCGTGGAGTGACTCAGTTTGGTGCTTCCGTCACTATCAGGAAATCTTTGGTTCGGCTGATGCACTACTTCAGGGAATGGTTCAGGCACTCTCGCTGCTTGCTGCGCAGGCGCCGCAAGAGTTCACTACGCACGCCACCAACTTGCGGAGCGCGGAATTCGAGACGGCGCACTTTCTCTTGATTCGCGCGTTTACTGGAAACCCCGCACAGTTCGCCGACGAAGCTGTGTCTTTTCTCTTAGAAGAGCCGAGGCGGCTGCGAATCGGATACATGAGTGATCACCACTGGCCGGCGCGGCAACTAATTCGAGCAATTTCCCCTCATTGCTCGCCGGCAGGTTTAAGCCAATTGGAAGATCTATTGCTCGGCTACTACCCGCCGTGGGAACTGGAGCCTAACCGACAGGCTAGTTATGGCTATGGCCAATTCACGCTCCTGGATGGCATCGCATCCGCTGTCCGATCACCTCGCGTCACTCGCCGTCTGGAGGAACTGAAGCGAAAATTCGGAACTGTTACGGAGCCAGTGGACATGGTCAGTGGCTTCGTGCAATCCCCTATTGCTGGCGAGGCCGCGGCAAAGATGTCCGATGAGCAGTGGCTCCGCGCCATTACCCAATACCGCGACGATTCACTCGAAACGAAGCTTAGGCATCAGGCGTTCGTGGGAGGCGCAGTTGAGTTGTCGCGCGTTCTTGAGGCCGAGGCCAAAAACGACCCCGCCAGATTTGCAGCTTTGGCCTGCCGCTTTCCCGACGATGCGAATGTTAACTATTTCGAAGGGGTCCTTCGCGGCGTCACCGACGGCGGGCTGGAATTGGCCGCGGCGCGCTACCTCTGCCTCCGCTGTCACGCGCTTCCCGGTAGGCCCGTGGGCCGTTGGTTGGTTCGCTTGATCGAAAGTTTGGTCGAACTGCCAGTTTCTGAGGAACAGTTGCAGATGCTATCGTTCTATGCCACTGAAGACCCCGACCCTGAACAGGAATTGTGGCAGACGCCTGCGCACGGCGGTCAAGCTTATTTTGGCGGTTCAATTGACATGGCGGCGCTTAACTCAACCCGCGGAGCAGCGGCCTTGGCGGTGGGCAGTATGATTAATTCCGACGGAACACGGCTCGATGCCTTGCTGCCAACTCTCGAACAGCTGGTGCGTGATTCATCAATTACCGTGAGAGCAGCCGTAGCCCGTGCCCTGCTCGGCGTCATGAGGCACGATCGGCCCACGGCGATGAGGCTCTTCAACGCTCTCAGCGAATCGGAAGACTCACTGCTACGCACCGAAGGGGTTGCGCTATTTCTAAAGGCGAATGTTGCTACGGACTACCCTACTCTCGAACCGATCATCAGTCGAATGATCACTGCCGCCGATGAAACCACGAATAACGCCGGCGCACGGCTCGCCTGCATCGCGGCCTTGTTTAGTCCTGAAGCCCAATCTTTGGCCCAAACTTGTCTTTCTGCGAGTGAAGCCCATCGGAAGGGTGCCGCCGAAGTGTATGCGGCCAATTTGGGACAAGCTCGGTTTAGGGACTATTGCGAAGCACAACTGCTCACTCTTTTTAACGATCCCTCGCGGGTAGTGAGGAGAGAGGCAGCTCGTTGTTTCATCGCGGTTAAAGAAACGCTTCCCGATTATGCCTCGCTGATTGATTCTTTCGTGAGCAGCGAAGCCTTCGCCGCGGAACATCGCACTCTCTTTCACGCCCTGGATGAAACGCCTGCCCAGCTTCCCGAGATCACCTGTGCTGCGGGCGAGAGATTCTTTGAATCAGTAGGAGCAGCGGCGGCGGACACCAGCACTCATGCGGCGGCTGACTCTTTCATAGTCTCAAAGCTAGTCATTAGGACTTATGCTCAAAATCACTCCGCGGAAATTCAACGACGTTGCCTGGATCTCATTGATCGAATCGTTAAGCTGCAGGCAATCGGCTTGAATGAGGCGATCGCTGATTACGAAAGATGATTGTGGCTCAACGCAAAGTAAACGCAGGCGCCAAAACATAATATGAGCAACCCAGCTATCTCTGATCGATTCCCAAACGCCGACCGCAACTCAGAGCTTCAGCAGTCAAGTATCAACGCCTTCACCGCGCTTTTACCGGTTGAGCGATTTGTCTTCCGGCCAGAACCGAATCCTGACGCTGGAGTGGATGGGCATATTGAATTGAAAAGCGAAGGTCGCTACCTGAACTTGCGGGCGCAGGTTCAGTTGAAAGGTACGGACTCCGAACACCGCAACAACGATGGCAGCGTATCTGTCTCTGTCAAAGTAAATAATCTGCGGTATCTGCTAAACGCAGCGACCAGTCTTTACGTGCTCTACGTTGCGCCCCTTAACGAATTGCGGTACGTGTGGGCACGCGCTGAGCAGAAGAGACTGAACGATAGCAACGCAGATTGGGAGGAGCAGGCCGACATAACTCTACGTTTCACGAACGTCCTCGACGGTGCGGCGCTGGACGAAATCTACGAATCTGTTCGCAAAGAAGCTCAACTGCAAGCTGAACTAGCCGAAATTCTCGCAAAGGCGAGCAGCTTCGAATCCGTTTCCGTAGATATCGACAAAGCCACGTTCCAGATTACCGATCCAGAGAAAGCCAAGGAGATCTTATTATCGAGCGGCACTTTGATAGTAACAGCAGGTTTCGCCGAGCGCGTTGAGCGCTTGGCAGCATTGCTCGATCCTCAGACTGCACGACTTCCCAATATCCTTTTGGTGAGAGCCTACGCTGAACATGCTTCTGGCCGATTTGTAAGCGCATCTGCGCTATTGGCCGAAGCGTCGATGAATGCTGATCAACTTTCAACCGACGATCAGCAATTCCTCGATTTCATGCGCGATGGCTGTAACTACCAAACAGGTAAACTAACACTCGCACAATTTGCTGAGAGGCTAGCAAAAAGACAAGTTAATCAAACTGGACGTTTCGGGCTTTCCCACCGACTGAATCAGTTGCGCCACGAATTACAGGCTTCGGGGGATCTTGAGACGCGGCAGCAAAAACTTCAGGCCTTAAGGTCATTGCTCGCGGAGGTAGTGACCTCGGACGACATTTCAAATGCTTTCAAGCTGCATGCTCGCGCGGTTGGATTGGAAGCTGAGGGGCAAGAATTCACGCTACGATTCTCATCTAAGGCCAGCGAACAAGCGATGAAACGTCACTTCGGGATACGGGACAACCTTCCACAATTAGCGCAGCAATACATGGAGACGTTTCAGCAGTGGGAATATGCAATTCTCACTCTTGAGAGTGAGGCTCGATCAGCAGGGCATCTACCAGTT
>DATKIS010000040.1:0-2573 GCA_035543975.1 Pyrinomonadaceae bacterium | reverse complement strand
GTACCGATGAAACTCAAGTTGCGGCTATCGGGTGTCCAGCTAAAGTGCTGGTACTGAAATCCCGGAACGTCGAACTGCTTGATGGGACGGCCTCCGCTGACGGGAATGAGGGCCTGGCGCCAGTCTTTTGGCGTCGCCTGGTCGTCGAAGGCGTTGCAGGCGAGCCACTGTCCGTCTGGAGAGAACATCGGTTCGCTCGCTACGTAGTCGGTTAGTCGGACAGGAGCACCACCATCGATGGATACTTTAGTTAGAAACTGCCCTTCAGTCGCTGACAGCGAGACGTAAACCACCCAGCGCCCGTCCGGCGAGACGTGGGGTGAGTAATCAAACTGCGTGGTCAACTGAACGAGATTGCCGCCGTCGATGTCCATCCGCCAAATGTGGGAAACGGTGCCTCCCGTCGGCCGGTTCGATTCGAACACAATATACCGACCATCGGGCGTGACCGCTGGGTAGCCGTCCTCATATGCATCCGACGTGAGTCGCTTGCGGCCGCTCCCATCCGAATTCATAACCCAGAGATCATTCTGGGCGCCCTCAAACGAGGAGAAGATAATCCTTCCGTCCCGCGTCCGGGCAATCCCGCGGAAGCCATCCTTACTGGCCTCACCCGCAGTGAGCCGCACGACACGGCCGGTGTCTCCGTCAGCCGGTATTGTCTCGATGCGTGAAAGGTTTTGTTCGGTGACCGTGACGAGCGTGCGCCCATCCGCCGTGACCCCGAGACTTTCGGAATCGCGGCTGTGCACGTCGTTCGTGATGCGGCTGGCTTCGCCCGCCGGATAGGTAATGCGCCAAACCTGAGTTCTGCCTTCCTCAACGCGTTCCTGGGCGATGAGCGCGAGCGCGGCGCCATCCGGCATCCAGACTACGCGGCCTGTGCTCACCCAACGCTTCGGGCTGAGCTCACGTACCGCGCCGGTCTGCGCATCGATACCTAGCAATCTGAACTGGTCCTCGCCATTCGCCCTGGTAGCGGCGGCGCAAGCAATAGTCTTCGCATCGGGTGACCAGGAAAGCCCATCGCCCGAAAACCATTCGGTTCCCCCCTTGGTAGCGATGACGTGCTCCCCCGTGCCGTCGGCGTTGGCCGCCATGAGCTTTGAGGTGCGGTCCTCCCAACGCAGAAAGGCAATTGTCTTGCCGTCCGGCGAGAAGGCTACGGGGCTATCACACGCGTCGAGTATCTTCTTCGACGCGCCACCAATTGAGGGTACCTGGTAGAGTGCCGTGCTTGTCTTGCGGTCACTAAAGAGGTAATAGACCGTCAAGCCGTCTGGCGCAAACGAGGTCTTCTTCAGGATGTTTCCTTTGGTAGGAGGCACGATTGGCAGGGTATTGCCGGTCGCCGTCTGCCTGAGCATGATGCTGCGGTGGCCGTCATCTGCCATCTCCAGGTAGACGACATATTTGCCGTCAGGTGAAATGTCCGCTGACTGCGCCCTGCCGCTGGTAGTTATCGGGCTGAGCTGCACATTCTGGAAAATTGGCGGTGTAGCACTCTTCAGACCCACAGATTTGTAAAGCACGAATGCCAAACCAGCGACGACCATCATCAGCAATGCCAGCGCGAGCAACGCGCCCAACTTGTGCTGCTTGATCCCGGTGGCGATGTACTCCGCACTCGACGTGGTCGGCCTCGCCGGATCCGTGGTCGCAGCTTGAGTCATGAAATCATTTGTAGCGCCGGACGACGATTGATTGCTTTGCTCGACCGCGACGGTCCGCGTCTGTCCAGGTTGAAGGGGCGGGTGCTCGGCCTGGACTTTTGCGTCAACTTCTTGTTTGACTGCACGCAGATCCGAGAGAAATTCTTTCGCAGTTTGATATCGCTCGTCGCGATCTTTCCGCAACGCTTTGTGTACGATCCATTCCAGCTGTTTGGGCGTAGCGGGCGCCAGCATCGTCAGCGGCCGAGGATCTGTCTTCAAGATCGACGCAATGCAGTCGCTCACCGTCTCGCCGGCGAAAGGCGGTTGGCCGGTCACCAATTCGTAGAGCACCACACCCAGTGACCAGATATCGGTGCGCGCATCCACTGCGACACCGCGGGCCTGCTCAGGCGACATGTAATGCGCGGTGCCCATCACCACGCCTTTTCCCGTCTGGACGAGAGCGCGAGTTGCCGCTTCGGCGTCTGGGGCCGGCCCCTGGCGTTCGATCAAGCTGGCCATTAGTTTGGCAATGCCAAAGTCCAGCACCTTCACATAACCGTCCGGACGGAGCATCACGTTCTCGGGCTTGATGTCGCGGTGGACGACTCGCGCGGAGTGGGCTGCGTTAAGGGCAGCAGCGATTTGCCTTACCACGTCGAGTGCTTCGCCCAGGGTCAGTCCGGCGCCAGCCATGCGGGCGCGCAGGGTTGGTCCTTCGATCAACTCGGTGGCGATGTAATGCGTCCCTGCGGCCTCGTTGACCTCATAGATGGTGACGATATTTGGATGGTTGAGGGCTGAAGCCGCGCGCGCCTCCTGCTGGAAACGTCCGACCTGGGTTTGATCCGTAGTCAGATTGGCTGGTAGTACCTTGAGCGCTACCCGCCGATCGAGCCGTGTGTCCTCTGCCAGGTA
>DATKIS010000039.1:0-4379 GCA_035543975.1 Pyrinomonadaceae bacterium | reverse complement strand
TGGCCTCACTACCTTCGCCCAATTCGACAACCCTGGCTTCACTTGCATTGGTCACGTCGGGGTAATAGACGCGCTCGTAGGCACGTCGTCCGGGAATGTTGCCACCCGGAAAGGTGTCTGGCCCCTGTCCAATCGAAACCTTGTATCTGCCTGCCGGAAGGCCGAAGACCCGGTAGATACCGCGGTCATCAGTCTGAATCTGAGTCCCGAATTGGGTGGGACCTGTTGCCGGATTGGTTTGCTCGGCGAGAGTGATGTTAATGCGTTCGTCAATAACCGGCCGGCCATCGGCATGGGCCACTCGCCCGGTAATCACGCCCCCACGCAACATAGAGAAGTCGATATCATCGACGTTCTCGCCTTCGGTCAAAATCACACTCTTGCCCTGGCGGGACATGGGGTTGATATCCGAGATGAGGAAGGCGAGAGCGACCGGGGTTACCTGATAAGTGCCGGCGGGCAGGTCGGTGACACGATAGTTGCCATCCCCATCCGAAATTGCTTTTCGTAGAGTTCCAATTTGCTGGCCAAGTTCGCCCGTTCTGGCGCCGACGACGATGCCGCCCTTTCCTTTTCCTTTGACCGTAACGCGACCGGAGATGCTGCCCGTTGGCCGCTTGGGCGCCTTGCTTTGAAGGTTTGTCTGCGCGTTTGCCCGTCCACACAAAAATGCAGAGCTAACGCTAAGGGTAAAAATGATTATGCAGTGAGTGAGGCGACCCATGTTTCGAGTCCTCGTCGATCGGGCGTTCAGGGAGGCACAGATAATACTCAAAACACCTAACATTGTCTCGCACAAAATGTAACCAGCCGAGCGCGCTAGACATATTGGGTTGTCACAGCTAAACCATGCTGCTAGGATCGCGCGCCAGAAGATTAGATTCTTGTCCCGCGATGGCTGCAGTTGGTCCTGGCTATCGAACGGATAGGCTAGTAGCTAAATCCGAATCCGATTCAATCGTAAATGGCACTCCTTAAAATCACTGATGCAAGTGGACGTCAATGGGAATATACCTTGCTCCCTCAAGGCATGTGCACCATAGGCCGCGCGCCCGATAACGCCGTCGTCCTCGATGATCCGCGCGCTTCCCGTTACCACGCACATATCAAGTCGGCTGATGATGGTTCGTTTACCCTCGTAGACGGAGCTATGATCAACGGACAACTGCGGCGCAGCGCAAACAAGGTCTTCGTTAACGGAGGGCCCCACACCGAGTCGCAGCTCAAGAATGGGGACCGGGTCACCATCGGCGCCAGCACGATTCGTTTTGAACAGGCGGCGGAAGAACGAACTACCGACGTCCGCTACGACGACAAGCCGCTGGGTCATACTCAACTGCTGATCTCCGCCAACGATGTAATGTCGACGGTATTGCATTCCAAGCAAGCCGAGACAGTGGCTACATCTCCAGCCAGAGACAAGGTCCTCGAAGCTCTGCAGCGTAAGGCAAACATACTTACCGCTCTTTACGAGATGAGCAAAACGCTGGGATCAGTGTTCGATCTCGACGCCATTTTTGCGAAGGCCACCGACATCATCTTTCGGTCGACGCCCGCTGATCGAGTGGTAGCTCTGCTCGCCGAGGGCACCGGCACTGAAAACCCTGAAGATGTAAAACTGAATCCAATTGCCATGCGGGCCAGGGATGAAAGCCTCAACAATCACGCTAGGCGACTGACAATTGGACGCACCATCACCAGAAAAGTGATGAAGGATCGTGTGGCCCTGCTGTCCCAGGATGCTGCCTCGGACGAGGAGTTTGCGGGGGTCGATTCGATCGTTTCGCAGGGAGTCAGGTCTACCATCTGTGCGCCGCTGGTCGGCGAGTCGCGGGTGCATGGAGCCATTTATGCGGATCGACTGGATCCTTTTGCGGCTTTCAAACCCGACGATCTCGAGTTGATTAGCGCGGTGGCTGCGCAAACGGCGATCGCCGTAGAGAATGCCAGAGCACACGAGCGTCTGGCGCGAGAGGAAGTCGCCCGGGCGAATTACAGCCGGTTCCTGCCCGAATATGTGGTCAAGCAGATGCTCGAGAATCCCGAGTCGTTTAAGCTCGGCGGCGTTAACCAGACGATCACTGTCCTCTTCGCTGACATTCGTGGCTTCACCAGCATCTCTGAACATGCGCCGCCGGAAAAGATAGTCAGCTTACTGAACCGATACTTTTCTGCCATGACCGACATCATCTTTGCTCACGGCGGAACCTTGGATAAATACCTTGGCGATGGCTTGATGGCGCTCTTTGGGGCGCCGACTGGTACTCCCGAAGACGCTTCGAATGCGCTCAATGCGGCGGTGGCCATGCAGCGCAGAATACTCAGCATTAATCTGGAACTGCGCGAAGAAGGTTTGGCTGAAATCGGTGTGGGGATCGGTTTACATACTGGCGAGGCGACCGTTGGCTACATCGGCTCGGAACGCCGGTCGGAGTACACCGCCATCGGCGATACGGTAAACACTGCGTCCCGGCTCGAATCAAACGCGCGCGGCGGAGAGATTCTGCTGAGCGACGCTACTGCCAAAGCCGCCCGCAGCCGTTACAAGCTCAAACCTCGCGATCCCATCATGGTGAAAAATCGCGAGCAGCAGGTGGCGCTGTGGGAAGTGGATTGGCAACGCGCCAGCGGCGCACTCTGACGTCGTTGACCGCCGGCACCGAAACGCCAGGGAAGGCGTAAGAATGGATTCGGTTCCAGCGTGCTAGTCATCGAATAAACCAGTTTGTAATCATCCTTCGGGTTGTTGGCGTCCTTAAGTTTTGACCTGCCGGTCTCGTTATGCGCCTTACCCAACTCTTCAGCCAGCAACTAACAATTGCTCGCGTCTATGGAATTCCCGTCCGCATAGATTATCGGTGGTTTGCTGTTTTCGGGCTCAGCGTTTGGCTGATTGCCAGCAACTTACACAGTCACTCGTTGCAGCTGGGCAATGTAGCAATGCCGCCTCTCCGCTCGATGACCGCCTGGCTACTGGCAGTTATTACCACCGCCGGTCTTTTCCTTTCCGTCTTTGGTCATGAACTCTCCCACGCATTAATGGCCCGTGCTGAAGGAATTGAAATCGATGAGATTGTTCTACATCCGTTTGGCGGGCTGGCGCGGCTGCGAACCGAGCCGCAGAACCCCCGTGCCGAGCTGCGCATCGCTGCTGCTGGGCCGGCAGCCAGCTTTGTGTTTGCGCTGCTGGCATTTGGAGGTACACAGATCGCCGCGCTAGGAGGCTACACTGCCACCTTCGTCGTCTTCTTCCTGCTTGCGGCCGGCAATTTACTTCTCGCGCTTTTCAATCTGTTGCCCGGTTATCCGCTCGACGGTGGGCGCGTCTTGCGAGCCATCCTCTGGCGCAAAAGCGGAAATATGAATGAAGCCACTCGGATGGCCGGTATCTGCGGAATGCTGATCGCCGGGATGCTCATTCTGTTTGGCATCTACATCCTGGTTGCACCGAACTGGAGACCTAGCCAGCCTTATTTTATGGGTGGCTGGTCTATTCTGGTTGGATTGTTCCTGCTCGATACAGCGGCGAAAGTTGTGAAGGGTGCGCAAGGTGGCAGACTCGTGAGTGTTGGCGATGCTATGTCCCAACCGTTTGCCATCGAACCCGGCATGATGGTCAGCAGACTGGTGGACGACATTCTTCCGCTCCACCGGCAGACCAGCTTCCCGGTAGCGGTCAACGGTCAGCTCCACGGAATTTTGTCGTTGGAGGACCTGAAACTATTGCCTCGTGAAAGTTGGACCAAAACCCGCGTGCAGACCGTGATGCGGCCGGTTAGTCCCCAATTCTTTGTTGACCCTGCGACCACGCTCAATTCCGCCCAGGAAATAATGAAGGTAAACGGAATTGGCTCACTGGCTGTAGTTAATGCGCAGGGTAACCTGGTGGGTTTTCTGCAATTAGGAAAGGTGACTCGGCAGCGCCGGAGCAAGTCACGTCCACGCTAGTTTCATCTTTGTTCTCAGCGACATCCTAACCCCGCACTGCTAACGAAGGGGTCGCCATTGCCACCGCCCTATTTTTTCGCGATAATCCGAGCGGAGCTCTAGAACCTAACCGAAGGAAATTTGCCGATGCTGGCAGTATTAGGCGCGCTCTTTGCCAATGGCCTGATTACCGTTCTGAAGTTTGTGGCCGCCGTGATGACGGGCTCAAGCGGAATGATGGCTGAGTCGCTACATTCGCTCGCCGACACCACCAATCAGGTGTTTCTCCTGCTCGGACTACGCTTTTTCAAGCGTCCCGCGTCGGAGAAGCACCCGTTCGGTTATGGGAAAGAACGTTTCTTCTGGTCTTTCATAGCTGCGATCTTCATCTTTGGCGTGGGTTCAACTTACGCAATCTATGAAGGCATAGCTAAACTCAGGCACCCACACGC